>NZ_JAMPJY010000002.1:0-272511 GCF_039961875.1 Trichocoleus sp. ST-U2
TCATCGACAGAGCAAAAAAGTTCTTCTAGACTAAGCATGGGACGAGCCTGTAAAGCTGTTGTGTGATGACTTTTAGCTTACTCGCTTGTCCCTTCCTTATCCCGAACTCAGGTTATTTAAGGTTTTTTTTCAGGGTGTCAGGTATATTTAAGTCATGAAAAATCGGATGCCAAAAGAACATACTATTTGTGGCGATTTCTAGCATCCAAGAATTTTAGCTGCTGGTAAAGCATCGCAATTTTTGGCAAATCAACACCTGCTGCTTGTGCAGTTCGTAGGGGATTACCGAACATGGTTTCCACCTCTAGAGGACGCCCTTCGTCATAGTCGATTTTCATACTGGTGCGGTACGGCTTCATCTTTGCCGTGTGATCGAGCATCTTTTCGACAAAGCTATCAGGAATCTTCCGACCAAAAGCAGATGCACCTACCAGCACTTCACTCATTAACTGCTCGACTAATAATCGCGTGTGAAGATCGCTCATCAGCTCATCTGTTGTGGCGTCAAGAACCACAGAAAGCCCGTTGTATGGGATATTCCACACCAATTTCTGCCAACGAGCAAACAGCAAGTCTTCAGCAAGTTGGATAGGGATGTCAGCACTTTCAAAGTCACCCGCAATCTGACGCATTCGCTCGGTAATCCCGGCGGGTTGATAATCGGGGGTATATTCGCCGAGTGTAATCGCTTTATAGTCTAGATGGCGGATGTGTCCTGGTCCCACTTTATTAGAGCAGAGAAAGCACAAGCCTCCCATTACTCGTTCCGAACCAACAATTTTGGCGACTTTCTCTTCAACGCCTAGACCATTTTGCAGTACCAAGACGACGCCACCTTCCTTGATCGCAAATGGCAGCATTTCTGGTAGCAGGTGGTTTTGCGTCGTTTTCAGCGCCACAACCACCACATCGCAAGGTGGCATTTTGTTAGCGTCAGGGTAGGCGTTAACGTGGGGGAGGGTAAAATCGCCGTCTGGGGACTCAATGACTAAACCCTGTTGACAGACTTGTTCGTAATCGCTGTGCAACAGGAAGTGGACATTCAGCCCCGCTCGTTGTAGTTTAGCTCCGTAGTAGCCCCCCAGCGCTCCTGTTCCGAGGATGGCGTAACTCCGATTAGACATTGCTCTCTATAAAAGCTGAATCGCGGATATTTGGGCAACTTGCACGACTGGCGGCAATTGACTTGTGGGCGCGGGTATCATTTCACCCCGGAAGTCTAGTAACTGAACCAGCAGCAGATAGGCGATCGCTAAAATTATAGAAATTGCCCCAGTGATAATTGCAACTATTTTGGGTCTATCCATTCGTTTCTCTTCCATTAAAAACTCCTAAATCCAGTCTAAGTGAATAGAAGTTCAGAACTGTATTTGCGCCAGATAGACTTTAAGCCTGCTTCTCTGAGCATGGTTTTTGCGGTTTCTCGTCCGTAAATCTGCGTTAATAATCCCGGTAGCCAAGTTACATCAGCACACTGACCTTGGCTATACCAGTATTTCCAATAATCGAGGAAACTATACACCTGGCGATCGAGGTCTGGTATGAGCCGACGAATTTCTCCCATAAACTCGTGCGTACCAGCCAGTAAACCGTGATGCTCGTGAGACATCATAACTCCCCATTTTCCTTGGGGCGAGTAGAGAACATTCTCCGAAACTAAAGCATTGTTAAACACTTTGCCATCGCCTGCGATGTAAGCTGAAATCTCGGAAAAAGGGATATACCAGTGATTGGGGCGTTCGGGTTGTTCTTTGTTACGCCATAGATTTGAGAGGTAACAACCAGTGTCTCCCACACGGGAAGCAGCCGCAACTACAGCATCTAGGAGCGGTGGCTCTATGCGGTAGAAATACTCGTAGATTATCCTTCGCGCTGGGACATCCGGTGCAAAACGCTGGTTAAACGGGTCGTCGTTCAGAAAAACCCGGCGCAGGGAGGATTCTGCCGATTCTCGAAACTCGGCTTCCGTTAAGATAAGCATCCGCCTAGTTGATCCCTAAGAACTAGAACAGGTCGAGGACTCATATCATCCATGATTCCAAACTGATAAGAAACTCGGCAAAATAGGGAATCAATAATATTGTAGAGAATGCGATCGCTTGCCGAACTAATATGAATTCTGTTGAAGATAAGTCAGGGGAACCGATTACCGTTTACCGTCAATCGGTAGTACAGACTTTTGAACTGCGAAAGGTTTATCGCACCGGATTTTGGCTAAATCAAAAAATTGAATCTCTCAAAAGCTGCACGCTGTCGGTGTTTGAGGGGGAAACATTTGGACTGCTAGGACCGAATGGGGCTGGGAAAACGACGCTGTTAAAGACGCTTTTGGGAATAGTACGCCCTACAGGTGGACGAGGGGTACTACTGGGAAAACCTTTGGGCGATCGCGAAGTGAAACAACGCATCGGTTATTTACCAGAAAACGCCTATTTCTACGACTTTCTCACCGGCTGGGAGTTTTTGCAATTTACGGCTGGATTATTTCAAATCCCGAAATCAGTGCAACGCCAACGCATCCCCCAACTACTGGAATTAGTCGGATTGGCTCAATCTGCTGCCCGTAAAAAGCAGATGCGTCAGTATTCTAAAGGGATGCTGCAACGGGTGGGCATGGCTCAAGCGCTGATTAACGATCCAGAACTGGTATTTTTGGATGAGCCGATGTCGGGTCTTGACCCAATGGGGCGCTACCAGATGCGAGAGATTATTCTATCCCTCAAGAAGCAGGGAAAGACGATTTTCTTTAATAGTCATGTTCTGGCGGAAGTGGAGCAGATATGCGATCGCGTCGCTATCCTTGCCCAAGGTGAGCTAATTTGCGTCGGCTCCCTCGATGAACTCCTTGGCACCGCTGAATCCTACCACGTCAAAGGCAAAGACGGGAACCTGGAGGTTCTCAAACGCTGGATACCAGATTTGGCTTTTGAGCATAATGGCTGGCATGGTCACTTACAAGGCGAACCCCAAGAGTTTCTGGCTAGCCTCCGTTTGATGGGTGCTCATCTGACGACAATGAACCTCTCCCGTCCTTCTCTAGAAGACTTTTTTATTCAGCAGCTACAACAACGTGGCATTCGTTCCAGTAGTTGAGTTGTGTAAGGGGGTTGGGGGATTCTGATGAGTGGCTGCACGCTAGCGAAATGAGATTGAATGGGTAGCGGTGCTAACCTAATAGCGATCGCGTCTTCAATACTTTTGAAGGATGCACTGCCGCTCTCCTAGCGAGTATCCCTAAACAGGACACTCATTTAAAATTATCAAAACACATGGCTGACCTTTTAGAAACTGCCACTAATGAAGGCTCTTTCAAAACTCTGGTTAATGCTCTTGAGGCTGCTGGTCTGTTTGAGATTCTCAAGAGTCCAGGACCTTATACTGTCTTTGCTCCAACCGACGAAGCATTTGCCAAAATTCCAAAGGATACATTAGCTTCTTGGATGGACAACATCCCCAAGCTGAAGCAAATTTTAATGTATCACGTCCTGTTTGGGGATGTTAGAACCGATAACTTCGTCGAGATAGATTCCGCTGAGACAGTTGAGGGCGGCATTCTGGGGATTGATAGCACCGACGACGGTTTTAAAGTGAATGATGCAAAGGTGCTAAAAACAGATATCCTTACCGATAACGGCGTCATCCATGTTATTGATTCCGTACTTACACCAACGATAATGTCTAAATAGGCACTAATTTTTGCTATTGCCTGCTGTCTTTAGACAGAATTTATTGGTCAAAAACTGGGTAATGGTAAGACAAAAGCAAATTTGGAGTCAGTGCGATCTAAACGACATCGTAAAAATTTAAAATTCGATTTGCTGACATAAAAAAGGAGGCACCTTTGCAAAGGTGCCTCCTTTTGATTTGGGCGATCGCTTAGCGATTCGTTCAACCCAGGATGCATCCACTACGCGCTGGCAGATGCAAGGACAGATGGTTGGATTCTCCCTCACTGCTCCATGACACCTCGGCGGTACCATACAGTAGCTGATTCGGCTTGGATTGTAGCCCCGCCACCTCAAAATTCACATGATCTGCCGGTGCCGTCCCCACGTTAATAGCAACAATCAGTTCCTCATCTCCCAATTTCCGAGCAAAGACGTAAACGGTTCCTTCAGCAAACAGAACGTGGTAAGAACCTGTACGCAAGGCAGGATATTGGTGACGCAGGGCGATGAGTTGCTTGTGATAATTTAGAACATCACGTTCCCAGTGAGCTTCCATCGGAAAACCCCGACGCGAGTCCGGATCGAGTTTTCCCGGTAATCCCACTTCATCACCATAGTAGATGCTGGGCGCACCGGGATAAGTCAATAGCAGCAATGTTGCTAGTTGAACACTCTCCTTGTCGCCGCCTGCAATAGAAATCAGCCGCGCCGTATCGTGGCTAGCTAGCAAATTCAACTGAGTCAGTTGAATATCCCACGGATAAAATTCCAACAATTGCTGGATTTTTTCGGCATACTCTGGCGCAAAGAGGGGAGGATAAGGATGGTAAGAGCGATCTTTCACTTGGTCAATGTCTACGCGATCGCCTGCGGCAAAAGCAATCGTCGGCGCAGCAAATAAATAGTTCATTACCCCGTCAAACTGAGTCCCATCCAGCCACTCGCGGGAATCTCCCCAGACTTCCCCCACGATGTAGGCTTCCGGGTTAATGGCTTTTACGCGATCGCGAAATTCTTGCCAAAATCCTTGAGCCTTAATCTCAAAGGGCACATCCAAGCGCCAGCCATCGATGCCGAATTTAATCCAATATTCGGCAATCTCCATAATATATTCCCGCACTTCCGGATTTTCATGGTTGAACACTGGCAGCGCCCGATTTCCGTCCCAGCCCTCATAATTCGCCGGAAAATCGCCGTTATACGCCGATAAAGGCCAGCCTTCAATCTTGAACCAATCCACCCAAGGCGAATGGGGGCCATTTTCCAGAACATCGTGGAAAAAGAAAAAGCCCCGGCTAGAGTGATTAAACACCCCATCCAGTACAACTTTGATATCCCGTTCGTGGGCAGCTTCCAGCAACTCCCGAAAAGCGCCATTCCCCCCCAACATCGGATCGACTTGGTAATAGTCGTGGGTGTGATAGCGGTGATTGCTAGCCGATTGAAAGATGGGGGTAAAGTAAATCGCATTAATCCCTACATCCTGCAAGTAATCCAGCTGTTCCATCACCCCCCACAAATCACCGCCCTTGTACCCTTGAAGCGTCGGTATTTCGTGCCAATCTTCCCATCGGGTATCCTTCAAAAGCCGCTTGTGAGAATGCTTCGTTTTAGCAAAGCGATCCGGAAAAATCTGGTAAAAAACCGCGTGTTTAACCCAATCTGGCGTCTGTATCTGCATAAACTCCTTCCTAGCCCTTCACCGCTAAGTTACAGCCCCTGGCAGCTTTTCGCTTCTCACCTCTGGAAGATAATCCTTAGTTACAGAATGCCCAACAGCGAAATCCAACTTTATCCTTTTTGTACTCTTTAGGCATCAGATATTTCTGCCTAAATTTTAATATGCGTTACTAAAATACAAAATTCCTGTTTGATTTTAAGCAGATTTTAGTTTTACCAAGTCTCTATTCAACCTTAAAAAGCCAACATCTCATTAAATTAGCAGTGGAGTTGAAATAATGGAAATTACAGGAAATAATATCGGTGGGGACATAGCTAGTAGGGATGAAAGACATAAAACAAGGTAGATAAGGTCACGAGTGGTGGCGATTTTACAGGTGCTAGCATTGTGGACAATGTTATCGTTCAGGTAACAAATACTATTCCGCAACTCCAGGAAATTAATACTGCTGATAGCAATAATTTGGAGAAGATTTTGGCAGAATTGTAACAATCAATTAAAACTGATTTCACCCTTTCTAACAATGCAAAGAAAGATGTTTTGGACGCTGTGGGAACTATAGAATAAGAGGCGAACAAGCCACCGGAAGACGGGGGCTTAACTTTGCTCGATGGCTGTGAATGTCCTTAAGGGTGTTGCTAGTGCTGTTACGGATGCCAGTAAACTAGCTGAAGTCCTCAAAACTTATCTGCCAACTCTTACAGGAATTCTAAGCATTTAGACTATTTTGAAGTTCCTGTCAGTTTTGAATTCTTAAATCAGAAACTTCAAAGATGCGATCGCACTCTCTACCCAATCAAGAGCGCGATCGCTCTTTCAGTCTATCCCTCCAGATGGAGAGGACAGCCCGAAAAAGTCTTGGTATCCTAGAGAGCGAATGGCTGAAACTCAAGAGCGATCGCGTTAGAAAGTCAAACGCGAAATGGGTGGCTGTTCAATTTGTATAAACACATAAAAACTAAAATTCCGTATTCCTTTATAAATATTTAAACTTTATAAAATTATCTACTTTAGTTTGGAGGTAAAATGAGTATTTCTTGCAGCAGTTCGCTCGGATGGTAGAGGGACATTTGTATCCTATGCCCCTAAACTAGAACCGTCAGATGATATAGTTATCCTCTTATGTTGTCCTGTCAGCACCCCCTTCTTCGTGTTCTTGTTGTTGATGACCACGAGCTAACTCGTTTTAGCCTGAAATTAGCATTCCAGAGTCAGGCAAACATCGAGTTAGTTGGATTGGCTAGTAACGGTCAAGAAGCCGTTGAGATGGTCGAGCGTCACCACCCTGATGTGATTATTCTCGATCTACAAATGCCAGTTTTAGACGGTTTGAGCGCATCTACCCAGATCAAGCACATCGATCCGCACGCTCAGATTATTGCCTATTCCTCAGTCGAAGACCCGCAGATTGAGGTGATGAGCCAAACCGCCAGAATTGATGCTTTCTGTAAAAAAGATACCGCTACTCAAGAGCTGATTGCTCTAGTCAAGCAGCTTGGGCAGCGGGCAGTCAGTCATTAGAAAGGGGCGCAATTAGTGATTGGTGTCCTTGCCGTAGCCTCTTGGCTAGAGTTTAGCTCGGCAAGGCGTTAGTTTCTAGTTGGCATCTGCCTCTGGGAAGGTGCGCCGAAATTCATCAATCAGGTCGTCAATTTCTTCGAGTGCCTGATTAACATCAATTCGTAGAGTTCCCAGGTTTGGTTCCTCCAGGAGCCTTACCAGTGACTCACGCTTGAGTTCAATCTGGCTAATCCATTGCTTGAGTGTTTGTGGGTCCATTATTTGCTTCCTCTGTCGATTATTTATTTACAATAATTAATCCTAGCGAAGGAAAGGAGGACGTTTCGGATCGGTAGGCTTATTTTTAATCACTTCAGAAATAAACCGCTTCAGCGCCTTCTCCCGATTTTTCATAAAAGCCGACCAAAATCCTGGTTGAAACTCATCCATTGTTTTGGCTAAAGCCCAAACATCTACAGCCAAGATGTTATAAAGCGTTTCATCTTCCTGCTTCAGCGTTTTGAGTTGATCCAGGATGGCTTTACTCTTTTTTGTAGCCCCGGAATTGTCTTCTTGAATCATTTTATTATCTCAGTTATGAATTGATGGCGGCGGACAACAGCGACTTATTTTGATAATAGGGGTTCCTTTTGTAAACGCCCTGAGTTCTGAATTACCGTTGGTTGATGGGCTACTTTACAGACTCTGCACTCATTCGTCAAGAGCTATCAAATTAGCGAGACTTCTTCAGCTTCGTGCTTCCCAATCGCGACCCAAAGCAAGGCACGTAGTTTTATCAAAAATCTCACCCATACTAGAGATGTTACCCAGCGCCAAGGATAATAAAGCTGAAGAGATTGTCAATTGGGTATCCTAATTAAAATGTTACGTCAAACTTCTTTGGGAACATTGGGTTTAAGTGTTGGTGGCGTTTTATTTCTGGCGGGACTGGTCGCTTACGTTACCGACAACCCAACGCTGAATTTAGCCGGATTCTTTTATGGGGTTCCCCTGTTGCTGGGAGGACTTGCCCTCAAAGCCTCAGAACTTACGCCTGTACCGTTCAGCAAACCGACTTCCAAGGACATACTGGCACTCCGAGAACAGCAAGCAACCGCAACTCAAAACCAAATTCGTCTAGATGTCACCCGCTATCGCTACGGTCAAGATGCTCATCTCGATAGCTCTTTGAGCAGCTTGGGGCTGAGTCCAACCGATGAAGAAAGACCTGTGCTAACAGGATTACACGAAACTGCGATCGATGGGGCTTACGCTTTGGTGTTGGAATTTGAGTCGCCGCTCTTCCCTCTAGAGGTTTGGCAACAGAAGCGGGAGAAAATAGAAGGGTTTTTTGGCCCTGGTGTGCGCGTAACCGTGACTCAACCAGCTGAACAACGTGTTGATGTGGCGCTAATTGCTACACCCTCAACGTAGGGGCGGAGGAACTCCGCTCTTATTTTTCTAAACGCACGACATACCACTGTAAAAATTGTCCTGGCCCCATATCTAATTCGCAGGACGTTTCTAGCAGGTATTCAGCTTGAGCTTCTACTGAAGGAAATTTTTGCAAATCTGGCGGTAGGTTATCTTGGCGAGTTGCCAAAATTGCCTTCAGTTTTTCTAACATTTCTGCGGGAGTGAGGAATTGCTCTGGTTGGTTGGGTTCCAGAACAACGAAGGCATCTTGTCGATACATCAAGGAATCTGGCATTTTGAGTTTTTTCCCAAAGAAGGCATCTTGCACAAGTGTATCGTCCTTGACGATAGCTAAAAAGATGACATTGTCCAATTAGGAGATGGTTTTTCCTAGGGGCAATCTACTGAGGGATTGTCTCTAAAATAAATAGTTTTTCAAGGTGCAACGCCAAAAAAATAGCCGCTGAGTGGAGGGTAGGATTCTACTGAAGACCACTCAGCGGTTAGATAACTAAATTAAGCTATTGTTTCTTACCTCGGCTCAAGACCCTTCAGGAGGGCAAGGGCAAGATTAGTTCACGCTAGCGTGGTTGGCTTCAGGAGTTGACTGACTGGTCAACTCTGGAGTCGTATTGGTGCCGCCTAAATTGAGTTTGACGACGGTACGCCGCGCTTCTGTGACTTTCGGTAGGGTCAAAGTCAGAATGCCATTCTGGAAGTCAGCCTTGGCTTGGTCGTTTTGAATGGGCACTGGCAGCGGAATCACGCGCTGGAAACTACCATAGCGGAACTCGGAGCGGAAGAAGCCTTTTTCTTCATTCTTCTTCTCAAAACGATGTTCGCCGCTAATGGCGATCGCTTCACGAGTGATTTGGACATCAATGTCCTTGCCTTCTACGCCTGGAATTTCAGCCCGCAGGATCAGATGGTCTTCAGTGTCTTGGAGTTCAATGGCAGGCTTCCAAGTTTTGCTGTACTGGCGAGAAGCTACGCGATCGCTTCCGGCAAGTTCATCAAACATTTGATCCATTTGACGACGTAGAGTTTCCATTTCTTGGAAGGGTTGCCAACGAATCAGTGCCATAAAACAGTTACCTCCAATTTGCAGTGACTAAATGCTTGAATTGAAATTTGTTCAATGGGATGAAGCTTTTAGTTCCCACGTTTTTATAATGTCAAAACAGTCTGGTTACGTCAGTGAGGAAAACCGAATTGCCTTTTGGGGGATTTTCCCGACTTCTAGAAGAAGGCGAAAAAATAACCGCCTTGCTGATGCTCAGCGGTTGAGTGGTTAGACTAAGAAGTTTTCGCGGCTACGGATTAACCGAAAATTATCTGGATTAATCCCAGACGCTAGCCGGTTCAGCACTCTCAGTTGCTTCGGGCTTCTTCACATCAGCAACGGGTGCGTCAGTGACTTCTGGAGTCGCGCTGGTACTATCTGCTAGATTGAGCTTAACTACGCGATCGCGAACTGACGTTACTTTGGGCAGCGTCAGCATCAGGACACCATCCTTAAATTCAGACTGGACGCGGTCGTTCTCAATCGCAACTGGCAGAGAAATCACTCGCTGAAAGTTTCCGTAGCGGAACTCAGAACGGACGTAACCGCCTTCTTGTTCTTTCTTTTCGTAGCGGCGTTCGCCTGTAATCACGACCGCTTCACGAGAAATGCGGATATCAAGGTCTTTGGCTTCGATACCAGGAATTTGTGCCCGCAGAATTAGGCTGTCCTCTGTATCTTGCAGCTCAATCGCAGGCTTCCAGGTGATTGGAGCATCCCGATTAACAGTTGCCAGTTCGCCAAACATTCGATCCATTTGACGGCGCAGGGTTTCCATTTCTTGTAGAGGTTGCCAACGAATCAGTGTCATAGTCGATTCCCCAGGATTAAAACTTCTGTGTGTCGAACGTTTGAATGAAATTTTGTTCACCTGAGTGAAGCCTTTTGTTCACACTTCTTTATGATGTCGGAGGCACCCTGGCTTTGCCGGTGAGGCAAACCGCCTTGAGACAGAGGGATTTCCCCGCCTCTGTCGGAAAGTCGCAATTAGGGGCAATCTATTACAGAGTTTGAAGTTCTGTGGCCTTTTGCAGAGGCGTCTATGCGCCTGCGGTAAACTAAGCCTTGATTCTAGTGTCATTAGTAGAGAACACTCAGAAAGGAGCCGTTTTTCGATGTCTCATACCGTTAAAATCTATGACACCTGCATTGGATGCACCCAATGCGTTCGCGCTTGCCCAACGGACGTCCTAGAGATGGTTCCCTGGGATGGCTGTAAAGCTCAACAGATTGCCTCATCTCCTCGGACTGAAGATTGTGTAGGTTGCAAGCGGTGCGAAACTGCCTGTCCTACCGACTTTTTGAGCATCCGAGTTTATTTGAGCAATGCTGAAACGACTCGCAGCATGGGCTTGGCATACTAACAAGCTGGCTTGAAAACACTTTTTATCATTCCGATTCCAAGGCATTGAGGGGGCAAATTGCTCCCTCTTTTTTACGGAATCAGAGCGCGATCGCCCGTAACCAATACAATGTTGTTGACCTTGACGTTCCTGGGATAGCCCAGTAGCTTTTTAGTTTAAGTGTGAACAGGAGTGTTGTGATATATGTGCGGAATCGTTGGCTATATTGGCACTCAAGCGGCGACAGAGATTTTGCTGGCAGGCTTGGAAAAACTGGAGTATCGGGGCTACGATTCTGCCGGTATCGCCACAGTCTTGGAAGGTGATATCCATTGCGTGCGGGCAAAGGGCAAACTCTACAACCTGCGCGAAAAGCTACAACGAGAAGTTAATCCGGCGACGATTGGCATTGGACACACCCGTTGGGCGACTCACGGCAAGCCAGAAGAATACAACGCCCATCCCCACACAGATACGGCGAAGCGAATCGCGGTAGTCCAAAACGGGATTATTGAAAATTATCGGGAATTGCGAGAAGAACTCAAAGCCAAGGGACACGAGTTTCGCTCAGAGACGGATACCGAGGTGATTCCCCACTTAATCGCCGAATTAATGGCCCAGCAAGCGCAGCAAGCAGCGGCGACCGCTCAACCGTTTCCGTTTTTAGAGGCGGTGCGGCAGGCGGTGACGAAAACTGGGACGGACACGGAGTTGATTCCCCAGTTAATCGCTGAATTAATGGCACAGCAAGTACACAACTCAGCTTCGATGCCTCAACAGTTTCCGTTTTTAGAGGCAGTGCGGCAAGCAGTCACGAAGGCGGGGACAGACACGGAGGCAATCCCCCAATTAATGGCTGAAGTGATGTCACAGCAGGTGCAAAACTCAGCGGCGACAAGCCAGCATTCTTCCTTTTTAGAAGCGGTACGGCAGGCAGTGAATAAACTGGAGGGAGCGTTTGCGATCGCGGTTATCTGTGCCGACTATCCCGATGAATTGATTGTGGCACGGCAACAAGCTCCCCTCACCATTGGTTTCGGTCAAGGAGAATTTTTCTGTGCCTCTGATACCCCGGCACTGGTTCCCCACACTCGTGCCGTCCTGACGCTGGAAAATGGCGAATTGGCAAGAATGACCCCGATTGGGGTTGAGGTGTACAATTTTGCAGGCGATAGGCTCAAAAAAAGTCCCCGGACGTTGAGTTGGAATCCCGTACAGGTGGAAAAACAGGGATTCAAACACTTTATGCTCAAGGAAATTTATGAGCAACCGGGAGTGGTTCGCGCTTGTTTAGAAGCTTACCTAAACGCAGACTGGAACGCCGACTCTGGTCAATCTCCAATCAAACTGAATTTACCCGCGTCACTCTACGAAAATTTAGAACACGTTCAAATTCTTGCTTGCGGTACCAGTTGGCACGCCGGACTGGTAGGTAAATACCTGCTGGAACAGTTAGCGGGAATTCCGACCATCGTGCAGTACGCCTCTGAGTTTCGCTATGCACCCGCGCCTCTCACTGCGAATACGCTGACCATTGGCGTAACCCAATCTGGAGAAACAGCGGATACGCTGGCGGCTTTGGCAATGGAATCCCAGCGTCGTGCCACTCAGCCGTCCCAATTTCAGACGCGATTGCTGGGGATTACCAATCGTCCAGAAAGCACTTTGGGGACGATGGTGCCCCAGATTATCGAAACCCATGCGGGAATTGAAATTGGAGTGGCGGCGACGAAAACTTTTGTTGCCCAGCTGATGGCGTTTTACTGTTTGGCGCTAGATTTAGCTTATCGGCGTCAGACGGTATCGGCAATTCGGTTAGAGCAAATTTTAATTGGCTTACGACAGTTGCCAGCGCAGATTGAACTGATTTTAGAAAGTCAGGAGCGTTATATTGAGCATCTGACTCACGATTTTGCCGAAACAAAAGATTTTATTTTTTTAGGACGGGGGATTAATTTCCCGATTGCCTTGGAAGGGGCGCTGAAACTGAAAGAAATCAGCTATATCCACGCCGAAGGTTATCCGGCTGGAGAGATGAAACACGGCCCGATTGCATTGTTGGATGCGAAAGTGCCCGTAGTAGCGATCGCCATGCCGGGGACTGTCTACGAAAAAGTCCTCTCGAATGCCCAGGAAGCGAAGGCGCGGGATTCCCGCTTGATTGGCGTGACGCCCATGAATGACCCAGAAGCAGCGGAAACGTTTGATGATTTGTTGCCCGTTCCTGCTGTGGAAGAGTTGCTGTCTCCCATCCTCACGGTCATTCCATTACAACTGTTGGCTTATCACATTGCGGCGCTTCGTGGCTTAGATGTAGATCAGCCTCGTAATTTGGCGAAGTCAGTAACAGTTGAATAAGCTGTTATAACGTTTCTTAGTCTTGTGTACAACAATAAAAAAGTCGTATAAAAAATAAAAAAGTCATACGACTTTTTTGTTATTGTACACTTCAGTGCGATCTCCATATTTACGATCTCCACTGCTAGTCTTAAGGCTGAATGGTTTGTCGTCTGGTGCGATCGCTTCTTTGTAGGAAAGGCAATCGCCGGAGGTAGCTGAAGTGCCTGGAAGACGGCTGTGCCAAGTTAAAGGGACACAAAGTAGTGTCCCATAAAGATGTTGAACATTAGCAAATGAAGTTGGTGTGAGCAGCAAAGCGACGAAGAACTTGCTGCTGATGAATGGTTGAAGCTAACCTGAGTCCTCAAGCATTTCCATTAGGCTCCAAATCATCAAGTGGTAGACTCAGTTGAACTATATTTTCATCAAACACACTTTGACCTGAATAAGGCCTATTCTCAGATGCATTCTCATAAACTGTTTCATCTGGTGCAATTGAATTTAAGAACTCTAAAAGCTTTTTTCCACATTCTTCTTGCCAATAGAACTTGATTATTGGCATACAAAGTTTATACATTTCCTCATGCTCCGCAATATGCTCTTCAGGTGCGGAGTTGAGTAGGTATTCTAGATGTCCTGGACACATCGAACCGTAATATATTTCACCAATACTATCTAAGGCTAGGTCTAGACCACCTATGTAATCCTTTGCGATTTCATATCCTACTTTGTATAAGCCAATTTTATAAGTTAATGTCTGAAACAATAGCTTAGGTTCAATATAGCCAAGAGCTTTCGCAGCTCCAATTCTGACAGTAGATGAGTAATGTTGCATTAAATGACTTAGAATATCTGTTATCTCTGAGCCTTCATCTGAACTAGCTTCCCAATGCAGTTGCCTCAGAGCATCAAGAATAATTTGCCCTACATTACCTAAACTTAAAGAATATTCTTCATCAACTTCTAATAAATCGACAACTAAGTTTCTTAAGTCTTGTACGTCAGCAAGAATCGAAGCTAGCCAGTCTTCATTGTAAGCTAGCTTTGTTATCAATTTAGCAGTTTCTGCTCTAACAAGCTTACTAGAGTCATTTGCACTTTTTTTAATAATATCTGTCAACACTTTGTCAGTGAACCGAGTTAAATTACTATGTATTAATGACAGGATACCTCTTTTTATAAGAGGGTCACACTGTTCATGAAAAATTTGTGCAGTAAACTCAAGATAAATAAAATTTTGTGGTTGTTTTAAAAACCAGTATATAGCATCAATTTCAACTGAATTGCAAACTGAAGTGGCAAGCTTAGACATAAAAACATTGAATTCATGCGGTGACTTTTTGAACCAATTTCTCATCCAGCAAGCGATGACAAAATCTCTCTCTCGACCATAGTAAAAGTCTAATCCTGGCACATTTTTTTCAGTATATACTTTAGACAGTAGTGCTGCTTCAAACAAGCCTTTCGGTAACTCGCTGGCAGTGGGAATATTCCATCGTTTTCTGGCTAAGACTTGACTAACTGGAGCATCATGTACAACCATTTCATCCGCAAGCTCTGATAGAAGTGAGATGGCAACATCTTCGCTTAAATCTACAGCACGAGATATTTTGGAAAATATACTCTTTTCTAGTAGCGAAGGTTCATCGAGAGATTCGGGCAAGGACTTTTCAGTAAAAAGCTCCATTCCAATCCTAAGTAGGAAGGGATCGTTTACCTGTTGATGTGAATGAGGTACTTGAACTTTATAAATATTTGAATAGGTGTCATAGGCTCTTTTAATTTCTCCAGGGTTGTACTTCCTAATCTCCATGACACTAGAGTTGCTATACTCTAACTTTTCTGGGCTAATCTCAAGTAGTGGAACTGAACCACTATTAAGCAAAGCGGATTCAGCTATATGAGAGGGATTGCCTACTTTATCTAGTAACAAGCGACGTGCCGCTACGTCAGTTAAACTGATAATTATTTGAATCTCATCGCAAGAGAGCCTTGCACTACTAGAATCGATTGTTTGTGCTGACTCTTGGCTAGCTTCATTCCAACCATCAATGAAGATATTAAGACTTTGATTAGTGCGTCGAAGAATGTGAGTTAACTTATTAACTATTTGATGAGATGCACTACTATCTTTGAAAATCCAACCAAAGTCTTCGTTGATTTCATCAACTAAACTTCCTTGCATTCCAATAGCTGGATAGAAGAGACAAGGAACTCCTTTCTCAAGTCTTTTCTCTACGGCATGACAAATAAAGTTTGTTTTGCCAACTTGTGGTGAACCAAATAAAACTAAAGTTTGACGCTTTTCCTCATCTATAAGGTGATTTAGCTGCCTTTTTGCATCCTCTCGTTCTATATACAAGCTAGGAATATACTTCTTGCCACTAAACGGATCATCACTTCGCAAAAGCCGCATTCGATAACTAACCTGAGTCCGGCAAAACTCAAGTAAGTTTTCTGAAGAAAGAGAAACAAATGTCTCTAATGCCTCTGTTCGCAGGTCAATATCATTAACATTGACTCGGAAACCATTCTGTACATGACGATGATTCGTGGGGACTTGAGTATCCCTAATTAATTCGCCAGAGATGCTGTCATAGATTCGGGTTTCATGACCGTTGGTTAAGACTACAAACGGGGCAATCCCTCCATTTCGTAAGAGACGAGCGTAGGAAATACCTTGCTCCTTAGCATCATCGTTTAGAATTTCATTGGGTGCTTTGACTTCGACTATCAGCAAATTGCGTCCATCACAGCTACGCACCAAAACATCTGCACGAGGTCTACGCACTGACGAACGAATAGGTGCATTCTCCCCTACCCTATAAGCGTTTCTACCAAGCCGTAACTCGAAGGAAAACTCAACAGAAATACTCTCAGCAGTAAAACCGTGATCGGCTAACCAAGTAGCTACGACCCTTGTCCTAATGTCCTCTTCCGAAAATTGAGGTGGGTGGCTGTTTGATGTCATACCTTGCGTTGTCTGAGCCTTTAAGGGTGATTGAGGTTTGTGGCTTGAACTTCACATTCGGTTATACTCGCATAAATTACCAATTTCATTAAATTATGAATATTTATAAGCAACAGGTAATTGAATTTTATAATTCTAGAACTACCTACGATTTCGAGGAAGGGACTCGCCATCCACTTGAAGCCAATATCCTACTGGAATTCGTCCCAATTCAAAAGGGAGATAAAATTCTTGATGTTGCCACTGGAACGGGTTTAGTAGCGATTCCTGCCGCTCAGAAAGTGGGTTCGGAAGGCAATGTCATTGGCATAGATATGTCTCCGGGAATGCTCTATCAAGCTAGAGTTAAAGTTGAAGCAGCTTGCTTACAAAACATCGAGTTGATTGAGGCGGATGCAGAATCCATCGACTTTAATGAGGGTAGTTTTGATGCTATTTTTTGCTGTGAGGCAATTGTACTTTTTACTGATATTCCTGCTAGCTTGCAAAAGTGGTATCGTTTCCTGAAAACTGGAGGGTTTGTTGCGTTTACGTGTCCTCCTGAAACAGCTTATCTGGGAGCTATTTATCAGAATATCTGCGCTAGAGTGTTGGGGATATCGCTACCACACATCCTCGAAACACTCGGTACTCCAGAAAAGTGCCGCAATTTGCTACAACAAGCAGGTTTTAGAGATATCGAAATCAAAATTGAGCCGTCTGGACGGTATCGCCATCTAAGGGATGACGAATTATCCTGGAAGGGGATGAATTTAAGTTTTAAAGGCAATCCGCTGCTGGCAAAACTATCACCGGAACAATTAGAGCAGTTCCAAGTTGAGTACAGAGCGGAAATTGATAAATCAGCAACCGAGCGAGGAGTCTGGGAAGATACGACAAAATTCTTCGTTCGGGGTAGAAAATGAGCTGGTGAGTGATGAAAGGAAGGCTAGGAAATCTCCTAACGCACGACTGCGGCGCTACTACCTTTGTGCAACTGCTGACTCACCTCAAGCGCTTCCTGCCTTGCCCATTTGTCTGCGGCAATGATGTCATCGAGAGTAGGCGTTGAGCGATTTTGGGAAGTAAAGCGATCGCAAACTGATTCGATGCAACGGGGAATATCCAAAAATTGAATTTTTTCTTCTAAAAATAGCGCCACTGCCTGTTCGTTCGCTGCATTCAAGACCGCAGGCATCGAACCCCCGGCACGACCCGCCGCATACGCCAATTGCATACAAGGATACTTCTCATGGTCGGGTTCCTTGAAAGTGAGATTCCCAGCTTTCACTAAATCTAGCTGTTCCCAGTCGGTATAGATTCGCTCAGGCCAGGATAGGGCATAGAGTAGCGGCAAACGCATATCAGGCCAACCCAACTGAGCTAAGACTGACGTATCTTGCAACTCAATCAGCGAGTGAATAATGCTTTGGGGATGGATGACAATCTCGATGCCATCGTAATCCATGCCAAAGAGGAAGTGCGCCTCAATCACTTCCAGCCCCTTATTCATCAACGTGGCGGAGTCGATGGTGATTTTGCGACCCATCGACCAATTGGGATGCTTCAGGGCGTCTGCAACCGTGACTGAGGCTAATTTCTCGACAGGCAAATCGCGGAAGGAACCACCAGAAGCCGTGAGCAGAATTCGTCGCAAGCCGCCTTTGGGGACGCCTTGGAGACACTGAAAAATTGCAGAATGCTCAGAGTCCGCTGGCAACAGCTTCACGCCGTGTTTCTCTACCAGCGGCAGCACTACGGGGGCACCCGCAATCAAAGTTTCCTTATTCGCCAAAGCAATATCTTTCCCGGCTTCAATCGCGGCAATGGTCGGTAATAACCCCGCACAGCCGACAATTCCGGTAACGACCGTTTCCGCATTGCCGTAGCGGGCGACTTCAACGACCCCAGTTTCCCCACTTAACAGGATTGGTTGGGGGTCGAGGTCTGCGATCGCTTCTTTCAGTTCAGACAATTTGTCTTCTTGACAGATAGCGGCTATTTCCGGTCGGAACTGCCGAATCTGTGCGGCAAGCATTGGCACGTTGCGCCCTGCTGCCAACCCCACGATTTTGAACTTTTCCGGGTTTTGAGCCACAATATCTAGCGTCTGAGTCCCGATAGAGCCAGTGGAGCCAAGGAGAGTAATCGCTTTCACAATCATTTAAGGATTCAGGGGCAATTCCACTATAAATTGCTTGGGGTTCATCCTTAACATCTCATCTGAGCGGATTGATAAAGATCGGGGTATTATTACTGACCATAAGCCCTCAATAGGTGGGCTGGGTGAGTGTTAATCAATAGGATTGGGAAGATCAACTGAGTGGGGCATCTATGCAAAAATACGCTGCAACTGTGGAAACCACTGCTGTTGAAAAAAAGGAGATATGGGCGAATGGGTTCGTCTTTGCAACGGCAATGTGGCTAAGCAGCCGACTCATCATTGCGATCGCAATGATGGCTGTCGCGCCTGCACTTCCAAGTCCCTCAAACATAATGCCTACATCTGGCTGGGGAGTTTTTGAGGGCTGGGATAGCATTCATTATCGAGCGATCGCTGTCTCTGGTTACGAATACGCGAATGACGGACAAGGACATAATGTTGCTTTTTTCCCCGTTTTCCCTTTACTCATCCGGGGAGTGATGACCCTCGGCTTGCCGTTTGAAGTCGCAGGCACGCTCGTAAATAATTTGGCATTATTAGGAGCGATCGCTCTTGTATACTTTTGGGTTGAAGAACGTCATGGTAGAAGTGCTGCACGCTGGGCAAGTGCCGTATTGGCTTGGTGTCCGTTTTCCCTCTTTGGAACGGTAATTTACACGGAAGGGCTATTTTTATTCTTCAGCACTGCGGCTTTACGAGCCTTCGATAAACGCCAATATGCCTGGTTATCCCTGTGTGGTGCATTAGCAACTGCCACCCGTCCCACCGGAATTGCCCTCATCCCCGCCTTTCTGATTGCAGCGTGGAAAGAACGCAGACCTCTTATCGCCTACGTTGCCAGTCTAGCGACTGCGGGAGGGTTGCTTCTATTTAGTTTGTATTGCTGGATTCGATTTGCAGACCCTTTCGCGTTTATTCAAGCACAGCGAGGATGGCGACCTTCAGTTGGTTTCGATTGGCAGGGTTGGTGGAAAATGCTGATGCAAATTTCGATTGGTACAGCGAATTGGAAGTATGGCGGGATTAAAGATCCTTGGCATCCGCTACTGTTTTTAATCCTTGTCGGCTGTGCCTATTTGCTGTGGCGATTCCGTCAAAAATTAGGTTCGGTTAAAGTCGGATACGGCTTTTGTGTTTTATGGTTAATTTTGTGGTTACAAGCAGGCGATCCGTTGATTAATACGGTTTCGTTAGTAGGGGGTGGCTACTTGTTATGGCACTTCCGGAATCAACTCAGTTTAGTGACCGTAATTTATGGATTTTGCGGCTTGGGGTTAATTTTGTCCTCCGGAGGAACTTGGTCGATTGGGCGGATTGCTTACGGCATTGTGTCACTTGCGATCGCGCTTGGCTTATTACTTTCCCGTCACCCGCGTTGGGGATATGCCACGATCGGCTTCTTTACCGTCTTACTTATTCCGCTATCGATTCGATTTGCCCAACACCTTTGGGCAGGATAAGAAAAAACCAAAAGGCAAAAGGAGGGGTGAAATCTTCGCCCTTACAAATGCGATCGTCCAGCTATTAAGTTTCCCTAAAATGCTGTAATTTTTGCACTATCAAAATCAAATCAACTTTCACTAAACCAAGTTTTACAAGAACCACGACCAGTATGCTAAATTCACAATAAACTAATCCGATGGCTTTATATAGCAATCCTGAAAATTTGCGACCTTCTATAGAGATGCGATTAATCGCGTCTCTATTAAGGCGAATATTAGCGTACAACTCAAATAAAGTTGCTATATATCTCTAATTTTCATTCTAAATTATTTTCGATTAATATTTGATTCAAAATATGGAAAACTCATTACAAAACAAAAAGCTTCTAGCGTTTAAAGTTTTTAGGTATGTAATATTTTATCCCTTCGACTTACTTTTAATTTCAATTTTTTTAATGGTTAATTCCTTATATCAGCTAACTAAAATCAAAGTAAATAATGAAAACTATATAATTAACCTTTATAAATATTTGATTAATTCACCTCCTTTAGATGAAGAAGTTCAATTTTATTTAAAAAAGCTAGATTCCGGTGAAATAACACGGACATCATTAGTCTTTTCATTTTTGATGATTCCTGCTGAAACTGAAAGAAAGTTATTCAAAACGAATGGAATTCTTTCCCACCATTTAGCGCGTTTAACCCTTGTCCGAGAACACCTTCCTCCTGCTAAGGTCATATTGGATCTTGGGGGTGCTGCTGGTCATCTCATAGAAGGAAGCTTACTAGCGATGGGGTATCCTTCTATTCCCGATCGAGTCCACATTATTGATTTGCCTCCTGAACAAAGAATGTTCGGTTCCGCTATCCTACCTACAAATGAAGTAACAACGCTTCAAGGCACTAAAGTAACTTATTATTATCAATCCATGACGGATTTATCTAATTTTGAAAATGAAATAATTGATCTCGTTTGGTCAGGACAGAGTATTGAACACATTACAGAAAACGAAGCGGAAAAAGTATATATGGAGGTTCATCGGGTCCTAAAACCGGGAGGCTATTTTTGTCTAGATACTCCCAATCGAAAACTTACTCGTTTACAAGTTAGAATGGGTTTTGTTCATCCAGAACATAAAATCGAATACTGTCCAGAAGAATTAATTAACGACATAGAAAAATTTGGATTTAAAGTCGTAGATAAAAAGGCTGTCTCCCCGATGCCTTTTAGTTTAAGAACGGGAAGATTTAGTCGCCTAGAACTGATTGATGCAGTTGGACTGAGTGAATCTCCTGATGAAGGATATTCTTTTTATTTAAAGTGTCAAAAGATTTAGCGTCTAACTAAGGATATTATTTCTATTTAAAATGTCAAAAAATTCAGCTTTTCACTTTTAGGTTGGGTTTAGATTAGGACGTAAAGTAACCAGCAATCGCTAATTCTCTGCGTTCTCTGCGGGAAAAATATCTTATGAAAGAAACACGAATCAAGCCGAGTGCCCTGTCATTGATGATTGGCACAAGTGCCGTAATATTATTCGCGTGCAGTAGCCTACGACACTCCATGTTTCAATCAGGAGCTTATGACTTGGGAATTTATGACCAAGTGGTTTATTTAATGAGTCAGGGACAGCCGCCAATTTCTTCGATTCTTGGCTTTCATCACATGGGAAACCATGCTGCTTGGGCAGTTTATCTATTGTCTTTCCTGTACAAAATTTATCCCAATGTTCATTGGTTGTTAGTAGTACAAGCCATCGCTTTGTCTTTAGGTGCTTTACCAATGTGGCACCTAGCGCGTCAAGCGGGATTGAAAGAATCGCAAGCAATCACAATATCAGCAGTCTACTTGCTTTACCCGCTGATTTTTAATGCAAATTTATTTGAATTCCATCCAGAAGTGATGGCGGTTCCCGCATTTTTAGCAGCGGTATGGTGTGCTAGACAAAATCGAATTGGCTGGTTTTGTGTCAGTATTATTTTTATTTTGGGGTGTAAAGCTGTTTTATCCCTTACTGTCACAGCAATGGGGATTTGGCTGCTGATGTTTGAGAAGCGGCGTTTATGTGGTGCATTTGCTCTTTCTGCTGGTATCGCTTGGTTCCTAATTGCAACTCAGCTAATTATTCCATCTTTCAGCGGTAGCGAAGTAGCTGCCGTTTCACGTTACAGCTATCTCGGTAACTCAGTTCTAGATATTGCTAGAAATCTCCTGTTTAAGCCTGAGTTGATATTGGGAAGAATTTTCTCATTTAAGACACTCGAATATCTGGCACTGTTGGTTTTGCCAGTAATTTGGGGACTTTCTCCCCGACACATGACTCCTCTAGTAAGTGCGATTCCCGCGTTGGCGTTAAACATTCTTTCCGACAAACCACACCAACGGGATTTACTCCACCAATATTCTTTGCCAATTCTGCCTTTTTTGATGCTGGCTGTCATTTCCAGCCTTGCCGCAAATCGAAGTTGGTTGCGAGACAAACGGGCAATAATTGTGTGGTCGATAGTGGCTTTCTTAGCATTAGGAAAGTATGGCTATTTTTGGTCGAAATATCAAAATTCTGTTGATACTTGGCAAGCAGCGCGAGAAGCGATCGCTCAAGTTCAAACGAAAGGCGGTGTGTTAACCACCAATCGGATTGCACCTCATTTAACTCACCGCCAGACGATCAAATTAGTGGACGATCTGAGTCCGCTCCCTGCCGATCTATCTCCTTTTGAGGATATATTGCTCAATGTGCGTTATCCAGGCGGTGCTGGCGGGACTGGTAGCCAAGAGTTCGCTGCCAAGCTGGCAAATCAACTAAAAAATACCCCAGGATTTCAATTAACCTATCAACGTGATGATGTTTATTTGTTTAGGAAAAAGTCTTAATAAAAATGAATATGATTGTAGGAGTTGAAAATGTCATATCCACAAGCACCTTGGACACTCCAGGGTTACGCGCTACAAACCCTGCACTTGATAGATGTTGAGCGATCGCGTCCCTTCATCCCTCCAGAGTTAGAAATTGTCTCAGTTTTTCCTGGCAAAACCCTAGGCGGGGTTTATCTTTCCTACTACGGATCGGGTTCCGTGTTGGAGTATAGCGAGTTAATTGTTATCCCAGCGATGGTCAAATATGAAGACAAGTTCGGCGGTTGGGTGTCCCACATCTATGTAGATAATGCCGATTCTGTTGCTGGTGGGAGAAGAATCTGGGGTTTACCGAAGGAACTTGCTGAGTTTACCTGGGAAAAAGGCGATCGCGCTGGTGTCACCGTCCGTCAAGGGGATCGGTTACTATGCAGTCTCAGTTACACAGACGCCCTATTGCCCATCTCTACATGGTGGCGACAGCCATTAATCGGAACTGCGTTTAGTAGCCAAAATTACGATTTGCTTTTCTTCAAAAGTCAGCTTGAATCTCAACTAAAGGCAATGAGTGGCAAGCTAGAAATCCCAGCAGAAAGCCCTTTTTCCCAGTTAAACTTAGGTCAGCCTTTACTAACTGTTTACTGCGACGAGATGAATTTAGTAGTCGGTGCGCCAGAAGCAGTAGGCACAACAGTAACAGCCAGGGAAGTTGAATTTAGCTACCCTTAAAAACTAAACTTCTTGCGAAACTTGCTGTAGCTCACACATTACAACTTGGAGCTACACAAACGAATCGGCCTCTCGGAATTCATCTGGGCTAAAATTCCAAAGTCTCAAAGCTTCAAGTCCATTTTGATGGACTTGAGCTGTTACCCCGGAATTTGAATTTCGAGTAGGCTACCGGATTCGTGCAAAATATCAGTAAAAAAACCCGCTAATTGCTTAACAACATAGCGGGGGTATAAAGGAGGAATTCAACAGGAAATTAAATATTCTTTCTAGATGTCAGAACCCCCAGCAGCCTCAGCACCCATCGGTAGCACCGCACCGCGTAGAAAATCGATTTGGTGCTGGAAGTCCATTCCTTCAATTTTCGCTAGCAAGTCTTTTCCAGCTTGGGAAAGTTCATAGTTAGGAGGCATCGGAATGATGGTACCACTATCCATTCCTTGCGCTAAAAAGTACCAAAACGCTAGTTTGGTTTCTGGACTCAGAGAACCATATTCGCGGCTAATTTGTGTATTCGCTTTAGAAGCAATGTCACGCTGAACTTGCAGCTGTTCTTCATGGGATAGTTCCTTAACTTGATTGAACAATCCCTGAGCAATCTCAGAACCAGAAGCACCTGGAGCGGCTGGTGTAACAGATTTACCCATCTTGGTGTACACAAACCACAGCACGGCAAGCTGCTGATCTACATCCATGCCTTGAAAAGCTTGTTTCCCTTGATCGTATGCGTGTAAAGTGCCTGATGTCATACTTAACCCTCCGGAAAATTAATAATTGCTTTGTCTCTTTTGTTCAAGAAACAGGTTTTCACTTACTTAAAGAAAATTAACGAATAAATCATGGAAGTTTAACCCCGCTAGAGACAGATATGATCCCCATTAGAAATCCATCAATAAGATGGCAAAGATATCACAAGATTTCTAACTAAAGGAAGACGTAAGCAGAGCAGTCGTCATTCGCTATTAAGTAGCCGGATGGAATAAACTTGGAGATTTTCGCAGGTTGGGAAAACACCAGGAAACTCAACGCTGAAATTCTTTTTCAGCATTTATTGCAAAAATTAATTGGGTTTGTCCTGAGTACAGCCGTTATGAATAATTTGGATGAAATTATTACTCGCGATCCGCAAGATTTTATAAATGCCATCCTGCGGATTTTTACGAGCCAACTTATTTAAGAACTGGGGATTTCATCCAGCCGAAGCAATCAAACCTTCCATCGCGTGTTGCAAATCTTTAGTCAAATCAGTTACTGCAAGTCTCGCACCGTGGCGATTTGCCTGATAGACTGGGTAGCGTTCTGAAACCGAGATGGGTTGCCCTACACTCATCTCTACCCGTTGCTTACCTAATCGAGGACGCTGGAAGGGATTGCTGCCTTTGATTCGAGTTACCATATCCCATAAAAGTAAGGTAGTTTCGGCAAAACGCTCTACGGTTGGTTTTTCTAGAACATATTGTCCAGTTACGGCTACAAAAGTTTCTACCAACCGCATATGCCATATCCGAAGGCTGGCTTCCTCAGCAATTCGATTCGCCAATCCGCGTTCTAAGGGAGACAGCGCTTTAATATTCTTCAGGTCTTCTCGATAGATATAATTCCAGCCAGCCGCCTCTAGACGACGACAACGGTCAATCACACTTCCCTTGGATGGCAGGTTAAAATACTCTTCTGCCACTTTTAACGCCACGTTCAGTAGTGCTTGAAGTCGAATCGCCAAAGCTTCATTCGCATTGTTCTGTGACGCTTCTACAGTTGGCAAATTTTGATGATAAAACCGAGTGTAAAACTCCTCCATCAAAGAGAGTAAATGTTCGCCTAGACGACACAGCCGCTGGTAGAGAGAAGCTTGGAAAGGTTGCAGGTTAGCAGATGAATTCAAACCTTCACCCTTCAACTCTTGTTCGCCCTTCAACTTCCCTTCTGGCAAACCGCTCGCTACTTCCAATTCGCCTAAAAGCTTTTCTATCTCTTTCCAGGGAGCTTCGACGTAACGGTATTTAATGCCCACTGGCACAATTAAAACTTGCTCCCCTCGTCCAGCCTTCTGCAAATCTTCAGCACACCAAAAGCCTAATTGTGCGATTCCGGGTTCTAGAGGGCTGATAATCTCATTGTGACCATTGGTGGCTCCTTCTGGGGAAGCGGTTATCGGAAACCGAGCATTGGTAAACAGGTCACGCGCCGAACGCAATCCCATCCAGTCTGCCTTACCGCGATGGATAGGGGTACCACCTAAGCGAGAATAGAGCCAGCCCATGTGCGCTCCCGCCCATAAAGGAATCCCTCGGTCATAAAGAAAGTGGGCATGAATCGGGTGCTGTAGTGAGATACCCTTTTCTCGTGCCAGCCGCGGTACTAATTTCCAAAGCAGATAGCTCATGCACAGCGGATCTTCAACTCTGGGATGGCGAAATGCCATCATAAAGCGGATCTTCCCATCCTGAAATTGGCGATATAAATCGACTAAAATCTCAACGTTTTCTGCTTGAATTTGGGTAATCGCTGTTTGGGAACGTATGCAGCCAGGTAGCACTTGTTGGGCGGCTCGTAAAACCAGGGGGTTGAGCGCCGGTGGAATAAATTCTAGAGGAGGCTGAGCCGCACTCATTAAATCGGGCAAAGTGGTTTTCTTGTGAACTTGTGGACATTCTAGACTTAACTGAGATATCGATTATCCAATCTGTAGAGGGAACCAGCGATGCGACTGTCACAAATGTTTTTTGTCACTCTGCGGGAAGAACCGGCGGAAGCGGAAATCCCCAGCCATAAATTACTGCTCCGTGCAGGCTACATTCGTCGCATCGGGAGCGGTATCTACGCCTATTTACCCTTCATGTGGCGGGTGTTGCAAAAAATCTCTCAGATTGTGCGGGAAGAGATGAATGCAACCGGCGCACAAGAGTGTCTACTCCCGCAACTACAACCCGCTGAATTGTGGCAGCAGTCGGGGCGCTGGGATACTTATACCAAAGCTGAAGGGATCATGTTCGCCCTGACAGACCGCCGAGAGCAGGAACTGGGGCTGGGGCCAACGCATGAGGAAGTGATTACAGCGATCGCTCGTGATATGATTCGCTCCTACCGCCAGTTGCCTCTGCACCTCTACCAAATTCAAACTAAGTTTCGGGATGAAATTCGCCCAAGATTTGGTTTGATGCGAGGACGGGAATTCATCATGAAGGATGGCTATTCGTTCCACGTCGATGAAGAAAGCTTGAAAAAAACTTATCAGGATATGCACCATGCTTACAGCAAGATGTTAAGCCGGACTGGTTTAGCCTTCCGTGCTGTAGAAGCTGATTCCGGTGCGATTGGGGGGTCTGGTTCTCAAGAATTTATGGTACTGGCTGAAGCCGGGGAAGATGAAGTTCTCTACACCGAAGATGGCAAGTACGCCGCCAATGTGGAAAAAGCGGTTTCTTTACCTGCTGACATCGAACCATCTCCGTTTAACACTTATGAGAAGCGGAAGACGCCGGACGCCGATACCATTGATAAACTCTGTCGATTCCTCAAGTGTTCGCCGACTCAAGTGGTGAAAAACGTCCTCTACCAGGCAGTTTATGACAACGGCTTGACGGTGCTGGTACTGATTAGTATCCGGGGCGACCAAGAAGTTAATGAGGTAAAGTTGCACAACGCTCTGACAAAATTGGCACCGGAATACCAAGCCAAAACAGTGCTATCTGTAGAGGTTCCAGCGGCGGCGCTTCAGCAACTGTGGGCGACGAGACCTCTACCTTTGGGCTATATCGCCCCCGACATTGCAGACGATTACATCTGTTCGGCTAAAAATTTAGCTCCCCGGTTTTTGCGGTTTGTCGATAAAACTGCGGTCGAGCTAAAAAACTTCGTCACAGGTTCTAACGACTTGGAATACCATGTTGTCGGTGCTAATTGGGGCAAGCAGTTTAAGTTACCAGAAGGAGTCGTAGATATCCGCAAGGCACGACCGGGCGATCGCGCAACTCACGATCCCGCTCAAACACTCCGTACTGCCCGTGGCATTGAAGTGGGGCACATTTTCCAGCTAGGTAACAAGTATTCTCAAGCAATGGGAGCCACTTACACCAGCGAACAAGGTGAGGAAATTCCCCTGATAATGGGTTGTTATGGTCTGGGTGTTTCGCGGTTAGCGCAGGCAGCCGTAGAGCAATCTTATGACAAAGATGGAATTATCTGGCCTGTTGCGATCGCGCCCTATCACGTCATCATCTCAGTTCCCAACACCAGCGACGCCCAACAAGTGGAAGTTGCCGAAAAACTATACACCCAGCTGAATCAAGCGGGAATCGAAACCCTTTTAGATGACCGCGATGAACGAGCGGGAGTAAAGTTCAAAGATGCCGATTTAATCGGGATACCCTATCGAATCGTAACCGGGCGATCGCTCAATAGCGGTAAAGTGGAAGTCGTTGAACGGGCGACTCGCAAATCTCAGGAAATTCCTGTGGAGGAAGTCGCGACCACTTTAAAGCAGCGGATTGATGCTGCTTTAAATCAATAACAATTCACCCCAAAGGCACAAAGACACGAGGTTCTCATTCTGTGTCTTTGTGCCTTTACGCTTCAAAAAAACCTTGGATGAGCATTTGATGCCAAGGCGCTTTTATCACTTTTATCACTCCTAAAAACTTTGCGTCTGTGCGCGTGAATTTAGAAAATCACGTAATTGTGCACCAGAAAATTTAAGCGACAACTATGGAATTTATAGCAATTTTTTTATCTGGTTTGCTTGTTCTCGTTTCCCCTGTTAATTTTGCCATTGACCGCATCGCTGCAAATGCCATTCGTTCACGGTTTGATAAAGTGGAGCAGTTGCAAGTCCGCGTTGACAATGCTCCAAATTTCCAAATCGTGCGAGGAAAAGTTGAGCGAGTGCGGATTGGTGGGCGAGGGTTGTGGGTAACGCCAGAATTCCGGATTGCAGAGCTGGAAATAGAAACCGACCCCATTAACCTGGATGTGGCGCGTCTCCGGCAGAAGCGAGTGCGACCGACCGAATTGTTGAAGGAACCTTTACAAGCTGGGGTGCGTTTGGTGATTACCCAGCAAGATATTAATCAAGCTTTACAGTCACCCGCCGTTAGCGCTCAATTGCGTAAACTGGGAAGCCGCATTCTTGGCAGCAACGCTGATATGCTGGTTCAGCGCTATGAGTTTGTCAATCCTCAAGTGGAATTTCTGGGAGATAACCGGCTGCGTTTCCAGTTGGAATTGCAGGAGCCGGAAAATGCAGATAAACTGGTTGTCTCGGTGGAATCAGGGCTAGGTATCGTGTCTGAGCATCAGTTGCAATTGATCGAGCCAAATGTCTTGGTCAATGGGATGCCAGTGCCACCCCTCCTGGTTGCCTCCTTCGTGTCCGGTCTCAATAGCCGCTTGGATCTACGCACCTTGGAAGATAGAGGGATTGCTGCCCGACTCCTAAAATTAGATTTAAATCAGGAACAACTAGAGTTAGCTGCATTTGTGAGGGTAGAAAAGCCAGACACAGCTTCCGCATCTACGCCGCGTTAGAATTATCCGGAGCAGCGCTCGTCTTCACTGTATTCCTCAACAAAACCTCCTCACCAGCATCCAAATAAATTTTAAGGAGGGAAATTGATATGAAAATTCAACAACCAGGCCGTCGAATCGGGATTGGCATCGCCGTTAGTGTTTTGGCGATGGCTTTGGCGGCTTGTAGCCCAGGGGAACAACAGGCAGCAAAGAGAGACTCTTCACCAACACCATCAGCTACGGCTATCCAACCGACTACTTCGCCTCAGGCGTCTGTGCAGCCATCTGTGCAACCCTCTGTGCAGCCGTCCGCTCAGCAACTATCTAGTCAGAAGACGGTTCAAGTTTACTGGCTCAAGAGTAGTGGTAGCAAGATTGAGGTGGTGCCCGCTCCGGTCAAAATACAGGCAGGAGTTAAGTCTGAGAACATTCTAGAAGGTGCGTTCAATCGTTTGTTGGCAGGCCCGAACGATCCGGCTTACAGCAGCACGATTCCCAAGGGAACGCAGCTACGAAATCTGGATGTTCGGGAGGATGGTGTTCACGTAGATTTGTCCCAAGAATTTACTGCTGGTGGCGGTAGTGCCTCGATGACAGGTCGCGTGGCGCAAATCCTCTATACAGCCACCAGTATCAATCCCAATACCAATGTTTGGATTGATGTAGAGGGAAAAAGGTTGGAAGTTTTGGGCGGTGAAGGGTTGGAACTCAATCAGCCTCTGACTCGCCAAAACTTTGAGAAAAATTTTGATTTATAGGGCTTTGTTTACTTTCTCGCGCTTAAGCTAAAGTCACGGAAGTGACGGGCTTGCTGTTCAATCCGAGCGGCAAGGCGATCGCAAACTAAGTTACATAATTCAAAAATCAACTCATCTTCCACTTTGTAATAAGCCGATGTCCCTTCGCTGCGGCGACTCAGGATACCGGCTTGCAGCATCACTTTTAAATGCTTAGAAACGTTAGCCTGACTGGTTTGTGTTGCCTCAACCAATTCTTGTACGCATTTCTCGTCGTCGCGCAGGAAGTTCAAAATCCGCAACCGCATTGGTTCGCTCAAGATGCTGAAATACTCTGCAAGTTGTTGTACAACTTCTGGTGGTACAGACAAAGCTTGTCGCATGAGACTAACCAGAAATGATAGTTCATCCTGATTATATATGATGTTTTTTGCTTAATAACTATTTAGTAATTGTTAAATTTCTTTTGTTGATTAATATTGTAAACCGGGTAACTTTAGATACGATTTCTTAAAGGAAACTTCGTAGAATTAAATAATGGAAATATGCGTATTTAGCAAAATTAATCGATATTTCCATTATTTAGAAGGAATTTTTTAGACAATTAAATTATACAAAAAAGTTTACTCCAAAAATAGAAAAATTTTGGAAATAAACTTTTTGGGCGATTCATGGCAGATGCCTCCGCGCAACGTTGACAAACGCTAAAGTTATTCGGGGTTAATCCGCATCAGCGGTTGACCATACTCAACAGGTTCGCCGTTTTGAACCAAAACTTCTATCACCGTACCGGACACCTCGGCTTCAATTTCATTCATCAGCTTCATTGCCTCAATGATGCAGACGGTTTGGCCGGTACGGATGCGATCTCCCACTTCCACAAATGGAGAATCATCCGGTGAGGGAGCGCGATAAAACGTCCCCACCATCGGTGATTTGACATCTTCGAGTCTTCTATCAATGGGAGAACCAGCAGCGGTCGGCGGGGCAGTTCGTGGCACCGCCTCTAAGTTCGGGCTGGACGGCATGGACGGAGATGCCTGGGAGGGGGGAGCCGAGACTTCGGGACTCCCACTCCCTGCCAGGGCGGGTGGCAAGACCGGCAAACCCCCGCGCGGATCTTTCCGCACGGTGAGTTCAAAATCAGCGCTTTTGAGTGTCAACTCTGTAATATCGGTTTGCGCGATCGCTGCCAGCAGTTCACGGAGATCGTTGAAGTCTATGGACATGAGAAAAAGGATGTCAGTGGTCAGTGATTAATTGTTGCTTGGTAGAGACAAGGGTAAATCTCGTCTCAAGGTCAGTGTCAGTTGTTGGTTGTTGGTTGTTTCTTCTGTACCGCTGACCCCTGACCACTGACTAAAAACTTTTGCATTATTCTCGACCCAGATAGGTATCGGTACGGGTATCAATCTTGATCCGCTCTCCGACCGTGATAAACAGGGGAACCATCACCTGGGCACCTGTTTCCACGATTGCGGGTTTCGAGCCGCCAGTGGCGGTATCGCCTTTGAGACCGGGATCGGTTTGCGTCACTTCCAGCACTACGGAGTTGGGCAGTTCCACTTCCATGATCTGCTCGCCCCAGCTGATGACGTTCACTTCCATCCCTTCCTTAAGGTACTTTACGCGATCGCCAATCTGAACCGCATTCAGGCTTGCTTCTTCATAGGTTTCCATGTCCATAAACACGAACTGGTCGCCTTCTTTGTAGGTATGCTGCATCGTGCGCTTTTCCAGATTTGCCTGGGGCACCGTTTCTGCGGCCCGGAAGGTTCGTTCCACAACGGAGCCTGACTGCACATTTTTTAGCTTAGTGCGGACAAACGCAGCTCCTTTCCCTGGCTTAACGTGGAGAAATTCCACTACCCGCCACACAGCTCCATCTAATTCAATGGTGACGCCAGTTCTAAAGTCGTTACTCGAAATCATGAATCTTTATCTAGGGGAGAACAATCGGCACCTCATTTTACCGCGAGCGGAGGTTCTTCCTATTACTCGTAGATCGATCGGCTGCGTCTAATGTCGCTGGGTCGGGACACCCGTGTGGCAAGATTAAAAATGGAGTTTTTGGTAAGCGTGAAAGCTTCAACCGCAGTCGGGAAAGCAGCATGCAGGAATTAATTTATGCTTGATTCAAACCGTTCCACGCTCGATTGGTTCAAACGCTTGGCTTTAACAGGCGTCTTAGTAGTGCTGATGATGACACTCTCAGCAGGACTCAGCGCTGCTTGGTGGGATTCTGGCAAAACTGCCCGTGATAGTGGATTGCCATCGGGAAATGCCATCACAGATGGTAAAGCTTTGTTACGGTATGCCCTACCCATTGACAATCAAGCAGTGCGGGAAATGCAAGCCGATTTAGAAGATATTTCCATACAACTGCGAAGTAAGCGTTGGAGTGCGATCGCCAGCGATGTTAGCAAGGCATCTCGAATTTTAAGCGATCGCTCCTCCGACTTGCTCGCGGGCGTCTCTCCGTCGCAAAAATCTCAAGCAGAAGCCCTAATTGCGAAGATGGAAGAACAATTTGGGAAGCTTCGAGAAACCGTAGAAGCCAAAGATAAAGACCAAACTCAGGCGGAACGGGGCAACGTTCTCGATCTCGTGGGTCAGCTAGAAGAGCTAATGGTGCCGGGATTCCCCTTCGAGGTGCCCTCAGCGTACAGTAATCTGCCTCAACTCAAGGGACGCGCCACCATAGAAATGACAACCGAGAAAGGCCCCCTGACCCTAGTAGTAGACGGTTACAGTGCGCCCGTGACTGCGGGTAACTTTGTGGATTTAGTCCAGCGTGGCTTCTATGACGGGCTAGAATTTGTCCGCGCCGAAGACTCCTACGTGCTGCAAGTGGGAGATCCTCCCGGCCCAGATCAGGGGTTTATTGACCCAGAAACCGGCAAATACCGGGCGGTTCCGTTAGAAGTGCTGGCGAGAGGGGATAAAGAACCCACCTATGGCATCACCTTAGAAGACGCGGGGCGTTACCTCGACCTACCCGTGCTTCCTTTCTCAGCTTATGGTGCCTTAGCAATGGCTCGTCCGGAAACAGAACCCAACGGAGGTTCTTCTCAGTTCTTTTTCTTCCTGTTTGAGCCAGAACTAACCCCAGCCGGTCGTAACCTGTTGGATGGGAGATATTCAGTTTTTGGCTATTTAACGAAAGGCAAAGAAGTTCTGGAAAAACTCGATGCAGGCGACAAGATTGTCTCGGCTAAAGTAATCCAGGGCGTGGAGAATTTAGTCCAGCCACAAGCCGCATAAACATCACAGGGCGATAAAGAGCTATTAATAGGGTGGGTGGGACGGCAATGCCAGCATTGCGCGATCGCCCACCCTCTCTGCTATAAGGTCGGGAAATTTATGGCAATTGTTGAGGTAATTTTTGTCGTTACCGTCAGTGTGATGGCGGGTTGGTTGTTTTACAATGCCTCCCAGCAACGACAGCAGCAGATGCAGCTAGAAAATTCTTTTTATCAATTGCTGGAAGCTCAAGATAGTTGTATTTCACTCATTCAATTGACAGCAGCAGCAAGAGTAGATGTCCCATTAGCGAAGGAATACCTGGATCGTCAGGTGCAGATGTTTGGGGTGCTGCCAGAAGTAGATGCTGATGGAGATACCTTTTACCGCTTTCCTAAGCTGAAGCGGGATTCTGCTTCAGATAGAAATTAGCGTGAAGTGAGGAAATAGAGCGATAGCGAAGCGCTGACTTGTCAGTTCGCGTTTTTGTGTGGAATAGATGAGAAGCAATTTGATTCCCTTTGCTCTCTTATTTTCTGGCAAATCCGCTTTAAGTTTTTGCGCCTCTATAGTAATCCGATTAGAGTTGTCAGATGCTTGCGGTTTGGATACCCGGCTTCTCCCTCGAAGTCGGGTATTTTGCCTTCAGGAGCAATAATGGTAGGTGTAGCTCCAGACGAATTCTAGTATCAGCAACTAGACAACGAGGGCTAGAAGCGTTATCCACTTTCTAGCCCTCATTTTCATGTTCACTCAGTCTTTATGAACGTAAATCTTCTCTAAAGCCTAGCTAGCTTTACGGCTTCGACGGCGACGAATTGTCATCAACGATCCAGCTACCAATCCCAAGCCAGCAAGCGTGGCTGGTTCAGGAACTTTTTGTTCTCTAGCCATTACTTTAAAGTCTGGGCCATCGTAACTCGCGTCTGCTGTTACTCGGATACCTGCTAGAGAAGTAATTCCTAATTGCGCTAAGCTAACTCCCCAAGAACCAACCTGTTGACTTCCACTAATTTCCATTGTGTCAATGCTATAACCTGCGGCAAACTGATCGGTTCGCTTGAGTTTTAGAAAATTACCAATGAGGTTGCCAGCTTTGTCAATTGCTTGAATACCTAGATCGCTGTTCTTGCCTCGTTCCCAGAAAAAGAGGTTGTCTAATCCTGTCTTATCTGCACGAACTAGGTTATTGAAGAAAAGGTTGATACTAAAGGAACCTTTATCCTCAGTATCAATAATGTTGTTGAGGTTTTGGTTGCCTAGATAAGTAGCAATATCAGTATTGGTTGGGTTCTTAATTCCAGATACTTCAACACCGTTTGGCTTACTAGCTTTATCGCCTTTCTCTGTGCTAGCAGCCCCCGTATTATTGTTGTAACCACCGGCTTCTGGATTGGCAGTTTCTCCCTTCTTGCCTGTGAGAGTAATAGCAGTATTGGAGATTATTTTAGCCTCTTTAACCAGATTAAAACTATCAATTGTGACTTTATTCTGAGTAATCGACTGAAGCCAAATATCTGCCTCAGAGTTACTTTTTTGGCTAACGTTGGTTTGGAAGCTTGCAGCTTGCGCTGAACTAGAAATCGTGAAGGCTGTTCCAACGGCTAAGCATAGAAAAGTTGATGTACGCTGAAAATTCATTCTTTTAATCCTCTGGTAGGTGCTCATGTAGAAACGTTGTTGAAAGGTATTAGTTGAAGGTTTTCAGTGACAGATTCTCCCAATCCACAGCAACTCGTTAAGCCAAACTTTAGCGATGTAGGTTTAAGCTAAAACTTTAGTCATTTAGCTAAAGTTTTGCTTTTCTGCTATTTCATCTAAATTAAACTGCCAACTTTCTCAAATAATTTAGTTCTTTTAGCTAAATCCTTGATAAATCGGCACTATTTCATCCTAAGAGTAAAGATTAATTAAGTCATCCTTGAAGCTACGGAAATTAAAATTAGAATGCTTCTTGCTGTGCGTAAAATTTCGGATACCTTGAAAATGTTGTTAGAGATACAGAAGTTTTATTAAAAGGAATTACGTATAAAAGTAAGACTTTAGATAGATAGCGATCGCACTTTCAAAAGCTAGAATTACGCACTCAAGTAAAAACTTGCAGATAATGATGAAATTACTGAGAAAAAATTACTGAGACGCATTAGAAATTAACCATCATTTAAGTAAAAGATGGATGAATTCCCGTTGAAGTTACGGAAGTGTCAAAAAAATGCTCGCTTCTTATGCGTGAGAGTTCGGAGATTTAGAGCGATCGCACTTTTCCCACCCGGCAATCTTGCAACCAATTCCGAACTGCCTGACCAATGATGCCATTACTGCTATCGCGCGGCGGTGTAGGGGGTCGTCCTCCCGGAGAAGGGCCAGTACGGGAAAACATGAGTGCTAGGCTCCAACCACTGTCAGTTTGAGCCAGAAATAGCCAGTGATACTGCTGTAATTCAATTGCCTTGCCAGCCGTATATTGTCGCTCCAAGGTGGTAATGAATAGCTGCTTGGGGGCTGCGGCCAGTTCGGCTGGAGTCGTTGGGGTATATTGACCGGGACCCAGGCTAAGCGGCTCAAATTCCGGGCGTCCAGCGATAATCACCGAACTAGAAGAAATATCAACTTTTCTGCTGCGGCGTCGAGCACGTTGATTGACCCGATTCGCATAACTGGGTAAATCGCGCAGGAGTAGAAGTGTGAGGTTTTCTAAATTATTGGGGCAAGCAGAAAGCTGCCGGGGCAGAGAAACCCTGTTACTGTTGAGTGCAGGGGCGGACTTTCCTTGTCCCGGTTGAGTGCTGAATGCAGCGAACAGCGAACAGCCAGAAATCAGAAGTAACTGCCTAATTTCTAACAACTGACGCTTTCGACCTGAGTTCATGAAACCCCTGTTAGCTCGTCGCAAATTCTTGCCCAAGCCGCAACAGGGTCAGAGGCGGCGGTAATCGGACGTCCGATTACCAAGTAATCAGCGCCTGCTTGGAAAGCTTGGGTGGGGGTGAGCGATCGCTTCTGATCTCCCGCTTCTGCCCAAGAGGGGCGCACACCCGGACACACCAGCAGAAAATCATCGCCGCAAGTCTGCCGCAGCTGGTCTGCCTCTTGGGGGGAACAAACTGCCCCAGCCAGCCCTGCTTCTTTGGCTAGCAGCGCCATCTGTAAGGCATACTCTGGCAGTTCTAGCGGTATTTTTAGCTCAAAGGCTAGCTGGCGCGAGGTGAGACTGGTCAGCAGCGTAATCGCAATTAAATTGGGGGGTGTCACCCCTACCTCCTGTGCGCCCTCCTGTGCCGCTGTTACTGCCCCCTGCAAGGCACCGCGACCGGCAGTTGCATGAATTGTCACTAAATCCACCCCGTAGCGCGCAGCGGCGCGACAAGCCCCAACAACCGTGTTGGGGATATCGTGAAACTTCAGATCCAGAAAAATTCGCTTTTGCCGGTCTTTGAGCGCCGTTAAGATTTCCGGCCCACTGCTGACAAATAGCTCTAACCCCACCTTCCAGAATGACACTTGGGGCAATTGATCGACGAGAGCGATCGCGGCTTCCTTTGTCGGCACATCCAGCGGCACGATGATGCGCTCTGTGACTGACTTAGGGGATTCTAGGCGAGTAGGATTTGGGTTCACGGGTAGGAGTAAGGCTGAAAAAATCGACTTGGCAACCAGAGTGAATTTTTCAATTCACTCGCTCACCTTAGCTTACAAGGCGGACAAATCGCTTTTTCCCCACACTCAGGATGCGTCCGGCTAGTTGTTCGGGCGTGTCAAAGACGAGATCGATCGTGTCAACGCGATCGCCATCTAGTCGCACGCCACCCTCTTGTATTCGCTGCCGTGCTTCCGAACTACTTTTACACAGACCGCTGGCACTGACAATGTAGAAAAACTTAGCCGGAAATTGCACGCTCGAAAGCGAAAATTCCGGTACATCGTCAGTTTTTCCCTTCCTTGCTTCCTCAGCTGCTTGCTGACCGTGGTACTGCTTCACAATCTCGAACGCAAGTTCTTGCTGGCGATCGCGCGGAGTTTCTGGCAACCGATCCAAAGGCAGATCCGTCAGGAGTTCAAAATACTGCTCCAACAGCTCATCTGGAATCTTTTCCAGCTTCTGATACATCGGAGTCGAGCGTTCCGATAGCCCCACATAATTGCCCAGAGACTTCGACATTTTCTGGACGCCATCTGTCCCGATCAAAATCGGCATCAACACCCCAAACTGAGGCTTCTGACCAAAATGCCGCTGTAAATCTCGCCCCACGGCAATATTAAATTTCTGATCGGTGCCTCCCAACTCCACATCCGCTTCTACCGCTACAGAATCATAACCCTGCATTAATGGGTAGAGAAACTCATGCAGATAAATCGGATTTTCTTGTTCAAAACGGAGAGCAAACCCCTCCTTCGCCAGCATCTGTCCCACCGTCATCGTGGCGAGTAATTCCTGAATTTTTGCCAAATCTAGTTTGCCCAGCCACTCGGAGTTGTAACGAATTTCCAACCGTCCCGGCGTATCGAAATCCAGGATTGGACGCACCTGATCCAGATACGTCTGGGAATTTTGAGCCACTTCCTCCGCCGTCAGCTGGCGGCGTACTTCAGACTTCCCCGTTGGATCGCCAATCCGAGCCGTAAAATCCCCCAGAATTAGAACAGCCGTGTGACCAGCATCCTGAAGCGATCGCAACTTTCGCATGGGGATAGTATGACCGAGGTGAATCTCTGCACCTGTCGGATCGATCCCATACTTCACCCGCAAAGGTCGGTCAGTCTGCGCTAACCGTTGAGCCAAATTCTCCGCCGGGTCAGAAGAATCAGGCTGATTGGGAAAAATTTCGCTGACGCCGCGATAGAGCCAACTGAGGGCTTCTGGAGGCGTTTTTGCCGATGATACACTAGCGGTCATGCTTTGCCAAAACTCAATCGGGTATGGTAACTAATCACTATATTTGTATTTAATGCAAGTTCAAGGCAAATCAGATTAGTATAATTTGCAAAAATTGTTAAAATCTCCATGCCCGATTTCAAAATTTTAGGAACAGGCTGCACTTATGATGCTATAGCAGATCAGTTTCCTCCCCGGTCTAACCTCCCGATCGCATTCCCGGACAGATTTTAAAATCGTCCCTCCGGCTGCCCCTGGAAAGTCTTTGTAATTTCAATCAGCAAAGCCCTATCCAGTCGCACAACATCCAAGTCCCACATTTTTTAGTGAGGAAGTGAAATCCCCGTGTCGTCTAGCACTATTCAAGACAAACACTCGCGAGAGCCAGTCCCACCGATTTTTAAGTTCATGCAGGGAGTCGGGAAAGCAACGGGCGGAACCCTCCTCGGCATCACCATGCTTACCAGTTCGGTAGCTGCTGGTGGACTGGTTGGATTAGCAATTAGCTTCCGTAACCTGCCAGATGTGCGCGTTCTCCGCAGCTATGCGCCTACTGAAACTTCTTACATCTACGATGTTAAGGGCAAGCACCTCACCAGTCTCCACGGCGAAGCCAATCGCGAAATCGTCCCCCTTGACCAAATTTCTCCTGAACTGAAGCGGGCGGTTCTCGCAATTGAAGATAGCCACTTTTACTTCCACCAAGGCATCAACCCCAACAGCGTTGGTCGTGCTGTCCGAGCAAACTGGCAGAAGGGTTCGGTTGTTGAGGGCGGCTCGACGATCACCATGCAGTTGGTGAAAAACCTATTTCTCTCTCGCAAGCGTACCTTTAGCCGCAAAATTGCTGAAGCTGTGCTGGCAATTCGTTTGGAGCAAATCTTTAAGAAAGACCAAATTTTAGAAATGTACCTCAATCAGGTGTATTGGGGTCACAACAATTACGGTGCCCAAACCGCATCTGAAAGCTACTTTGGCAAAAAAGCTGCCGACCTCAACTTGGCAGAGGCGTCAATGTTGGCAGGGATGATTCAGGCTCCAGAAGACTACAGCCCTTTCACCAACTACAAGCTCGCCAAACAGCGACAAGCGCAGGTGTTGGGTCGGATGAAAGAGTTGGGGTGGATTACAGCCCAAGAGGAAGCAGCCGCCCGCAAGCTAACCATTAAAAAGGGTCAGCTGACTTCTTGGCAAACCAGCGAACTACCTTACATCACAGATGCAGTCGTGGCTGAGTTGAAAGAGCGCTTTGGCCCGGATGCAGTGCTAAAAGGGGGAATGCGAGTCCAAACTACCATCGACTACAAATTCCAGCGGATGGCGGAACAAAAGGTCAGTCGTTGGCATAGAAGACTTCAGGGTTGGGGAGTTTATAACAACCAAATTGCTCTGGTGGCAGTCGATCCTCGGACGCATTTTGTGAAAGCCTTGGTTGGCGGGGTTAATTACAAAAAAAGTAAGTTTAATCGGGCAACCCAATCGCTACGCCAGCCAGGATCTGCCTTTAAACCATTTGTTTACTATACGGCGTTCGCGACTGGGAAATATTCGCCCTATTCCACGGTCTACGATTCGCCAGTCAGCTATCGAGATGGAGGGGGCTATTACTCTCCTAGAAACTACGGCGGCGGCTACTCCGGTGCGATGAGCATTCGCCAAGCCCTCGTCGTCTCTGCGAATGTGCCTGCGGTGAAAATCGGACGGTCTGTGGGGCTGGATAAGGTAATTGAAACCTTGCGGACGATTGGCTTTAAGAGTCCGATTGAGCCGGTGATTTCCTTGCCTCTGGGAGCGATTGGTGTAACGCCGTTGGAAATGGCTGGCGGCTATGCCACGTTTGCCAGTAATGGCTGGCATTCTGACACCACGCTGATTGTCCGGGTAACAGACAGCCGAGGCAATGTGTTGCTCGATAACACTCCTAAACCCCGTCTGGTTTTAGACCCGTGGGCGACTGCATCTCTGACTCAAGTGCTGCAAGGGGTGATCAGTGGCGGTACGGGGAAAGCTGCACAGATAGGTCGTCCGGCGGCTGGTAAGACGGGTACGACTTCTTTAGAGAAAGATGTTTGGTTTGTGGGCTATGTCCCGCAAATGTCAACGGCTGTGTGGATTGGCAAGGATAACAACCGCAGCTTAGGCGGTGGTGTTACAGGGGGCCAGTACGCCGCTCCGATCTGGCGCGATTTTATGTCAACGGCTATGTCTGGCGAACCCGTGCAATACTTCCCATCGCCTTCCAAATTTGAGCGACCCCGCTCATAATTTGAGATTTTGGATTTTGGATTCAATCCAAAATCCAAAATCTTTAGGGTTGCTTGGACAGTTCGGATTTCATCCGCTCTAGGGTGAGGTTCATTTGGTCAAACATTTGAGCTGGAGTGATGCCAAATTGACCAAGCTGGGTATGTAGCTGCTGTACTGTCATTTGAGCCATGAAGTCATCAGATAGCTCGAATCGCTTCATAAAGACGCGATAGCGATCCATCATGGCTTCCATTTGCTCAATGAAAATCTTTTTTCCTTCGAGATCGAATTTGCCGTAGTGGCTTCCCAGTTGGATCAGGGATTGATAATCTTCAAATAGCTGCTTGGCTTCTTGCTGAACAATTTCTGAATCAAAAAATCCCATAGCCTTTTCTTTTTCCCGTTAATGGGCTTCCCCGCCGAGGAGAAGTTTACTGCTTTGAGTATCATTTTAGTGCAGCCCAATGTTTCCGTTATATTCGGTTTTCCGTATTAACGGCGATCGCGCTCTAAATCCTCGATCGCTTTTTCCCAATACCATTCCTCTGATTTACCTGGATGCCTCTGTTTTAACCGCTCCACTAGCCGCATTGCAGCTGCCCTATCCCCACTCAACAGTCTCAGCAGCTTGTTTTGTCGTTTAGTTGTGGGTTGGCGACGCTGATGTCTACTTTGCTTAATGGATGATTGTTTGGCAGATGATTGTAAGTGATGAAACTGCCAGAAAAAATAGCTAGCAGCAAAATGAAGCCGAGTCTGATAGCAATACCGATTGTCCAAGATGGCATCCGATCGCCTACTTACCATTGACAAGTTTTTAAGGAAAGTCTATCCAGGTTCTCAGTAATTATCAGCGCCCAGCATCTGCAAGCCTTCTCAAGGAAAAAAATCAATATTATGGAAGAAGACAATTGCTTCCATCGCAAGTATGGTCTCGATAGGAAAATTCTCTGCTTTCCCTAAGCTTTTTTCTGGAAAATTTGGCAGTAAAATTTGGCAGCAGCTTCAGGAAGCAGGAAATCAGTCTGCAAGCAAGAGCCAAGGGGTCATGGAGTGGTGCGGTTCATGTTAACAAAGGCAAAAAATCGAAAAGTTGCAGCTATCTTGGCGTTGGTGGGGGCAGTGATACCCGTTGCTGGATTCCACAAGTTTTATATGGGACAGCCGGTATGGGGTCTGGCTTATTTGCTCTTGTCGTGGGGGACACCGATTCCTCGGATTGCTAGCGCGATTGAAGGGTTTTGGTATTTAGTCCAAGATGGGGATGAGTTTGACCGAAATTTTAATTTGGGCGTGGAACCGGCTGTCTCCTCCGTCGGCGTCGATCCCAATCGGGTGGGTGCGATCGCAGATGCATTGCGCCAACTGGACAGCCTGCGGGAAGAGGGACTGATCTCAGAATATGAATTTGAGCAAAAGCGCCGTCAATGGCTCGATCGCATCGCTTGACATTTATGGCACTTTTTGATGGCACTGGTTTATGGCACTTTTTGAATGGCTACCACCCGCAGCTCGATTAAATCCAAATTTGCAGTCAATTCGGGGCAGGATTTTGAACGATCCCTACTACCGCCTGCAATCAACTCAAGAAATTGCGATCGCAGCGGAACTTGGTATCAAGATTGATGCAAATCAGGCAAGTGTAGACGATTGGCTGAGATTACCAGGCTTATCAATTCATCAAGCGCGATCGCTCGTTTCCCTCGCTCGATCTGGCGTTCAGTTTTTCTGCATCGAGGATATTGCAGCAGCACTAGGAATGCCACCCGCTCGGCTAAAACCTCTAGAGGCAGTGATTAGATTTTGTTACTACGACGACTCTAGTTTGGCAACGCCGCAACTCATCAACCCGAATACGGCGTCTGTCGAAGAGTTGATGCAGATTCCATTGATTGACGCGGTTCTCGCCGTAACAGTAGTGCAAAATCGTCTCGTTGCGGGGTCGTACCGCAACCTAGTTAATTTCCAGCAACGCCTATCGCTTCCTGGAAATCTAACTGCCCAATTAATGCATTATTTGCGATTTTGAATAAGTTATCGGGAAAAGTGATGAGTTTTCAGTTTTGAATTGAACACACATAAAACTCATCACTCAAAACTTTGACTTAAGTGCGGCTAATCCGGCTAAGAGGCCAGAAGCGGAAGAAGGCGCGACCAATGATATTTTCTTGGGGTAAGAAGCCCCAAACGTGGGAGTCGTTGCTGTTATTACGGTTATCTCCCATGACTAATACCTGGTCTTCAGGCACCAGCGCTGGTCCCCACTGATATTCTGGGGGTTCTGCGATGTAGTCTTCCTGGAGGGGCGAGTCGTCCACGTAGACCTTACCATTTTGAACTTTAACGACGTGACCCGGTGTGCCAATCACTCGTTTAATAAAGGCTTGGTCTTTCGCATAGCCCTGAATTTGCAATTTTTGGGGAGGGTCAAAAACTACGATGTCGCCTGGGTGGGGTGCCCGAAAGCGATAAGAGATTTTTTCCACTACCAAGCGATCGCCCACTTGCAAGGTCGGCAGCATAGAATCAGAGGGAATATAGCGGGGTTCGGCAACAAAGGTTCGGATAAAAAGGGCTAAACATAAGGCAATCAATAGAATTTGCAGGTTTTCTCTTAATTGTTCCCATATTCCCCCTCCTGCTGCCTTTTTTTCTTTATGTCCCCCGGAATCTACGCCTTTGGGTTGCCCCTGTTTTGTCTTCTCAGCAACAACTGCCCCAGTTTGATTGACTCCGTCCTGGGAAGAAGCATCTGCCTGAATCTCAGACGGAAGTCCCAGTTGGGTCGAGTTTGAGGTAGCAAATTGTGGAGATTCGTTGACGGCTGCTAAATCCTTTTCCTCAGATGCCATAGAAGTTTCAACTAAAAATATCTGGCGTTGTTAGCCACAGAGATAGTCTGGTTTATTTCAGCTCTCAGCCAAGATACCATGCGACCTCTGGTTTAGATCCATTGGATTTCAGGAGGGTGTAATATTTCTCAATCTTTAAAACTTATCTTTGTTCTAGTTTAACTAGGTTTACTGACTCTAAAAAGTTACCTTTATATTTTTATAGAGAAGTACTGATTTAATAGATCCATCTTTATGAAATTTTCTTGCTTTTAGGATTTCCGCAAAATCTCAAAGTTACGAGAAATCATCTAGAGACAATCCATAAGGTTATTGTTACAAATTAAGGGGGATTTAATTTAGGGTAAATAGAAGGAGCTTTCATAATATGAAATTGCGTAATTTTGCAACCTTAATGGCTGGCGCTGCGGCGGCTCTGTGCTTGGTATCTGTAACTGGGCAGCAGGCTAACGCAGGAACGATCTACAAAGATTGGAACTATGGAATTGATGCTTTTAATGATGGCTCTGGTGGATCGGGTTATGAAATTAAAGGGATGGCAATCAAGGAAACCAGTGACAGCATTTTTGTCGCTCTGACTGGTGGTACGTCCTTGACAGGAACTTACGCGAGTGGCGCTGCTGACAAAAACATTGGTTGGGGAGATTTATTCTTTAATTTCACTGATAAAACTTTTAAAGCTGCTAGTGATGCAAAGAGTTTGTTTGGAATTCGCTTTGCAGCAACTAATGATTCAATGGTTTCCAGCACTGGCGTCTACCAAAATGTTCAAGCTGCTAGCGTCACTGCAACAAACGACGGATATAGCAGTTTGAAGCAATATTATAATTCTGGATGGGATCGGGAGAATACTCAAGGCACGGATTTGGCTACCAAAACGGATGCTTATGCATACTTCGGGGAAGGTTCCATTCTTAATGTAATTGGTTCAGGGACAAAAGTGGGTGACATTACCATGCTCACTGCCTCTGCATTGAGTACTGCTGGACTTGACTTCGCTAAATTCTCCGCAAGTGGTTCTCAGACGATTGGGTTCCAGTTTAGCAAGTCTCTGTTTGAAGGCGGTAACTACATTGCTAATACTTTTATTGAGTGCGGTAATGATGGGGTTGTCCTGAAAGGAAATCTTAAGGATGTACCAGAACCTTCTGGAATCGCTGGTATCGCTGTAGTAGGTCTGGTATTGGGCAGCAAACTGCGTAAGCGCCGTTGATTTTCGGGTTTATTTCGCGTTCATATGCAAAGAAAAACTTAGTGTATGAGCGCGAAATTATCATCCGTCCAATGTGCAACGCCCCTTGTTTGGGTAAGGTACATCTAGACAAGGTGCTAAAAAATGATATTGAACTGACTGGGAACACGTTTTACTTTCTGCGCTAGCGTAGAAAGTAAAACGTGTTCCCAGTTTGCCCTGTGTTGTCTAAACGTCCTGTTATACTTACCGGATTTATTGGTTGCTTGCTGATTTCCTTAAGTGCTTGCGCCAATAGTACCAACAGTGAAGCACTAGAGCGATCGCTCGCAGCAGACCCTAAACTTAAGGACAATCCGGCTGCGTTTGGGTTGCCATCTCAAAATAACTCTCCGAACGAAACGCTTGTTGCACTCCCCTCTGATTTCCCATCGGAGATTCCCGTCTATCCAGCGGCTCAGCTGCAAGAAGTCACGCCATCAACATCCGATCCCAATCAAGGACAGACCCTTCGTTGGACGACTTCTGACCCCAGCAACTCTGTCCAAACCTTTTACCAGAAGGAATTTCAATCGAATAACTGGGAAGTTTTGAGTCAGCCAACTGAGACTACTGAGACTGAGGAGGGTGCTGTTCCCCCAACCGATATCTTAGTGGCTCGCCAGAATAACCTGAAAGTTACCGTCTCCATCCAGTCAGGTTCGGGTAGTAATAGTTTTATCTCAACACCCTCACCGACTCCAGCGACTGCTGCTAATAGTCCAGCGAGTAGTGCAGCTAGTACTACACAATTTACGATTCAGTATGTCCGCGACGGCAGCGCAGCAGCAGCACCGTCATCCAGTAACTCAGAGGTCGCCAGTCAGCCAACGACTGAGGCAACAACAGACAAGCCGGGGTCTCCTTCTCAACCCTCTGTATTTACAGATATCAACAAAGCACCCCAAGAATTACGTCAGTACGTAGAAAACCTGGCAGCATTGGGGGTACTTTCGCTCAACTCTGGTGGTTCCAAGAGTAATTCAGCCGCAGGCGAACAGTTTGAGCCAAATAAAACCATCACCCGCCGCCAGTATGCGCGTTGGCTGGTAGCTGCGAATAATCAGATTTATAGCAATAGTCCGGGCAAGCAAATCCGTTTAGCATCAACAGATGTCCAACCGGCTTTCCAGGATATTCCCCGCAGCGACCCTGATTTTCCTGCAATTCAAGGTTTAGCGGAGGCAGGTTTAATTCCCAGCCGATTGACGGGTGATGCTACCGCTGTGTTGTTTCGCCCCGATGCACCGCTTACCCGCGAAAACTTGATTCTCTGGAAAGTGCCCCTAGACACCCGCCAAACCTTGCCCACCGCTTCGGTTGACGCGGTGAAGCAAACGTGGGGATTTCAGGATGCAGGTAAAACTGAGCCGAAGGCGTTGCGGGCGGTATTGGCAGATTTTCAAAATGGGGAATTGGCAAATATCCGGCGGGTTTTTGGGTATACAACGCTGTTCCAGCCGAAAAAACCCGTGACGAGGGCTGAGGCGGCGGCAGCTGTCTGGTACTTTGGCGCTGAAGGTGAAGGGGTATCTGCTCAAGATGCTTTGCAGAGCCAGCGTCAACAGAGCCAGCCATCAGCGACATCTACGCCGGAGCCTACACCGTCAAGTTCTGCTAATCAATAGCTTGACAATCAAAAACAGTCAATGAAGCGATCGCAATTAGGCAAAGCCCTTGCTGGAGGTAAGCGATCGCTTCGCGCATTTTTTGGAATACAACAGCTCCCCTTGAAAAGCGTAAGTGGAGGCAGCTTCAGTATCTATATAAAAAACTCTTAAAAAAATAAATTATAGTACTACCGCCTTGAGTTTTTACTGAATTTATCCTTAAATTCACAGAAACTTCACACTATTTTGGGAGAAGTTTGTAAGAACTTTATACAAAAGTTTATACAGTTGAGAAAAATGTAGCAGAAACTACGGAGAAAGAGATCACTATGAAAAAACAAATTCTAGCCACAGGATTTGTTCTTTTTTCTTTCCTATTGCCACTTAAGGCAGTAGCGGCATCCTTTGATAGAATTTACGTCTTTGGTGACAGCCTCTCCGATACTGGAAATGTTTTCAATCTAACGGGAGGATCTTCTCCCAAAGCTCCACCCTACTATCAGGGACGCTTTTCTAATGGCCCGATTTGGGTAGATGCTCTGGCAAATAAGTTGGGATTAGCTCCGGCTCTGGTCACTGCGGGAGGAGCTAACTCTAGTGACAGTATTAACTTCGCTTTCGGTGGTGCTACCTCAGGAACCAATAACGTCGCTGGTCCGTTACCGGGATTGCAAACGGAGATCGATTGGTTTAAGAGTGATTTGGCGAAAACCAAGCAGTCTGCTGACTCAGAAGCTCTATATATAGTATGGGCTGGTGGTAATGATTACCTCGGTGGTGGCGTTACAGATCCAACTGAGCCTGTCAAGAATATATCGGCAGCGGTAACATCGCTTTTCAAAATCGGCGCTCGAAATTTCCTCGTAGCTAATTTACCAGATTTGGGAAAGGCTCCTGTCGGTCTTAGTGGCGGTATTGCCATGTCCAACGGTCTCAACCAGTTGACCGAATTCCATAACTCGGGCTTGAGCTATAGTCTTGGTGAATTGAGCAAGTCATTAGACGGAATCAAGCTCAAATCTCTCGATATCAATTCTTTATTTAACAATGTCATCACAAATAAAGAGACATTTGGTTTCACAAATGTGACTGACTCTTGCCTAACCAACTACGAGGGTCCCCAAGATTCCACCTACGATATATGCGATAACCCAGACAGTTATTTGTTCTGGGACAACATCCATCCCACAGCCGCTGGTCATAAGCTAGTGGCAGACTTAGCATTTGCAGCGCTGACACCCGCATCCGAACCTCAAAAAAGCGTTCCGGAACCGGCTTCTGCATTGGGTGTATTAGCAGTCGGTGCTTTAGGAGCAGGTTCGCTGAAGCGGCGCAAACCGAAAAAAGCCAGCTCAATAAAGACTGAAGTATAAAGGATGAGGACTCAAGGATGAAGGCGTTCCTGTTAAAGCCAAATTCACCGTTCATCCTTGATGTTTTACACTTGATACTTTTTAGATTTTAGGGACTTCTGGCCTCAAATGATAGATTTTCTAAGTTGAATAAGTCTATCAATAATTTACACAATTAGTATTGGTTTTAAGCGAGTGCTGATAGGTCTTTAACTCACGGCAAGTGTTAGATACTTGAATAGGAAAATTATTTAGTGAAGATAATTGGCAGAAGAAGGAAATTATACAATGTTTCTCATCTCCAAGCAGATAGAGCGGTTGAGGCATCGATGATTTGAATTAATTTAACGAGTTTTAAAGGGACGAGGAATCATTCTAATAATTCTAATAATTGATCAAACAAGTGACCGCAAAAAAAAGGACGAGATGGATGATATATAGCCAGTCTTGCAGTGGAAAATTAGGCAATATTGAAAAGAGATTGTGGCAGTCACATCTGATGGATTAATTGACATAATTCTCCTACCGTTGGCATTTGAAGCCTATAAAAATTGCAGAATTTCTCCAAGCTGGATATAGCTGGAGATAGATAGTTGAACTAACTGAAAATTGCCACTCATATAATTTAATTAAAAAATTACAAGTTTTGGGCGTTCCCACACCTCTACAAATGTAAAAATTCCTATTGTCTGCTACCTAGAAAGACAGAAGGATGATAGTAGAGAAATGTATCTTTAGAGGGAAAAGTTTTTAGCTGTCAAATAGCAATTTAGTAAAAGACTAACTGACAAATAAACTTATTCGCTAGCCTGACTACAGAAAAAACACAATGTCCTTCCAAAGAGTGTTTTCTAGCCTGAGGGCAGTATTTCTTGTGAGTGCGTTACCCCTCAGCGCGATCGCTGGGTTGCCAACAGCAGTAAAAGCAGCAAGCTTATCGCCTCAGAATTTTAATGAAATTTATGTTTTTGGTGACAGCCTTTCAGATGATGGAAATCTGTTTGATGCTACGAAAGGATATATTCCGCCAAGCCCGGTTTACTCTGATGGACGTTTTTCCAATGGTCCAGTTTGGGTAGACTATCTCGCCCAATATTTAGGATTAACTTCCAATTCAAATATTAATCTGGCTTACGGTGGTGCAACTACGGGAAACAGTAACGTCTTGAACGATATCGTTCCTAGCGTAGTGCTGAATTTACCAGGCTTGCAGCAGCAGATTAATAACTTCAAAAAAGCCAATTTATCGGCTAATCCGGATGCATTATACATCGTATGGGCGGGTGGCAATGACTACATCGGTGGTGGCGTAACCAATGCTGCTATACCAGTCGGAAATTTATCGACAGCAGTAACGTCGCTTGCTACATTCGGCGCTAAAAATATCATGGTGGTCAACTTGCCAGATTTGGGGGAACTTCCGGACACCCGGACAAGCTCGAATTCAGCCAACCTCAGTGTCTTGACGGCGACTCATAACTCCGGCTTAGCTGCAAGCCTCAATGGTTTGAGCCAGAACCTAGGTGACAGCATCAATATTATCTCCCTTGATGTTAATTCTCTCTTCGATCGGGTCATCGCTAATCCAAAGGAATTTGGTTTAGGAAATGTTACTGAGGCTTGTTTAGACAAATTAATTGCCTGTGCTGTTAATGCAGACAAGTTTTTGTTCTGGGATAACATCCATCCGACGACGACTGCTCATAAGATATTAGGAAAATATGCCTTTTCAGTGCTAGGGCAACAGACTCAGGCATCTGCGATCGCTAGTAATAATCAGCTATTGAGACAATCCGCCTCTGCAACGTTGACGCCTGCGCTGGTGTCCGACTCCCAGGAAAGCGTTCCCGAACCGGCTTCTACGTTCGGTATATTAGCGTTTGGTGCTTTAGGCGCGGGTTTGGTGCTGAAACGCCAACAGACGAAAGCCAGCTCAATCAAGACTGAAGTATAAAGGATGAAGACTCAAGGATGAACAGGTTCGTATTCAGGCTAAATTTCACCGTTCATCCTTGATATTTCACACTTCATACTTTTAGGCATGGCTTTGTTGGATTACGACAATCTGTTTAACACCATTGAAGAATTAGTGCTGCATCATTCTCCTAGCGGTGCGGAAGAAGAAATTGACCAATTGTTGATGAGTCGATTTAAAGCGCTAGGGGTCGAAGTTTGGCAGGATAATGCCGGGAATATCATTGCGAAAATTGCCGGACAAAAGCAAGACAGAGGCATCGCTATCACCGCCCATAAAGACGAAATTGGCGGAATTGTCAAACAAGTCGGCGACGAGGGACGGGTGGAAGTCCGCAGGCTGGGAGGCGCGTTTCCGTGGGTTTATGGCGAGGGCGCTGTAGATTTACTGGGAGATGAGCAAACCATTACCGGGATTCTATCTTTTGGATCGCGCCACATTTCCCACGAATCTCCCCAAAAATCCCAGCAGGAAGACAAACCAGTGCGCTGGGAAGACGCTTGGGTGGAAACCAAATGCACCTCCGAAGAATTAGAAATAGCGGGAATTCGACCGGGAACCCGAATGGTAGTCGGGAAGCATCGTAAGCGTCCGGTGCGGTTGAAGGATTGGATTGCCAGTTACACGCTGGATAATAAGGCGTCTGTCGCAATTTTGTTAGCGCTGGCTGAAACCGTAAAACAGCCCCCAGTTGATATTTATCTGGTGGCGTCTGCGAAAGAGGAAGTCGGCGCAATTGGCGCAATGTACTTTACTCAGAAGCAGCGTGTGGATGCTTTGATTGCGCTGGAAATCTGTCCTTTGGCTCCGGAATACCCGATCGCTGATGGGAATGCGCCGGTGTTGCTTTCCCAAGATGGCTATGGAATATACGATGAAGCCTTAAATCGTCAGTTGCGGCAAGTTGCGAAGAATCTGAAGATCCCCGTGCAATTGGCGACGTTGAGCGGTTTTGGCAGCGATGGCTCAATTGCGATGAAGTTCGGTCATGTCGCCCGTGCTGCGTGTCTGGCGTTTCCGACGCAAAACACGCACGGCTATGAGATTGCCCATTTAGGCGCGATCGCAAACTGTACGCATATCCTCCGCGCCTACTGCGAAACCGACTTTAGCGATTCGTCAACAGCAACTGATAACTGACAAAGGACAATTGATCCCTGCAATTCCTTACAATTAAGCCAGTTATCCTGTGACAGCAGTTAAGCCTTGTATGCCCAAAACTGTAGCCGATGTTATGAGCCGCGACCCTATCGTGGTACGGCCTGAAACGCCTCTCAAGGAGGCCATCCAAATCTTGGCAGAACGACACATCAGCGGTCTGCCAGTAGTCGAACAAACTGGCAAATTAGTGGGCGTTATCTCGGAAACTGACTTGATGTGGCAAGAAAAAGGGGTGACTCCCCCGGCTTACATCATGTTTCTAGACAGCGTGATTTACCTGCAAAATCCAGCCACCTTTGAACGAGACCTGCACAAGTCTCTGGGGCAAACGGTTGGGGAAGTAATGACCCACGATGCCATTACCATTACAGCCGAGAAACCTTTACGGGAAGCTGCGGCGCTGATGCACGAGCGAAATGTTCGCCGCTTGCCGGTGATTGATAAAAATGCTCAGGTGATTGGTATCCTCACCCGTGGGGATATTGTGCGGGCAATGGCATCTGAGGTGGATTAATCTTGGTCATTAGTCATTGGGAGTTTGCTGCAAAGGACTCATGACTAATGACTCATAACGAGTGACAACTGAAAACTAATCAATAATCAAATAATAATGAGCATTACCCCTGAGTCTGTTAAAGAATTACTGGGTTCAGAAAATTTTGGCGATCGCATTCGCGGCATTAACCAGCTGCGCCAGCTGGAAAGGGCGATCGCGTTTGAGCTGGTGCAACCCGCTGTGACAGACAGCAACACCCGCGTTAGATATGCCGCAGTCAGCCAGATGGATACTCTGGGACAAGAAGATTTACAAACATCTTTGAGTGTTTTGCGCGATCGCTTATTCAATGACTCGGAAGCAGATGTCCAAGCTGCCGCTGCTGATGCTTTGGGAGCGCTACAGTTAAAAGAAGCTTTTGAGGACTTGCAGCAAGTTTACAACCAAACCCCAGAGTGGCTCGTTAAGTTCAGCATTGTTGCTGCTTTGGGAGAAATGGGCGACAGCAGAGGGTTTGAACTACTAGAAGAAGCCCTTACCTCTGGGAACGAATTAGTCCAAACTGCTGCTATCTCTTCACTGGGAGAACTGGGAGATCCGCGTGCAGTTCCCCTGATTGTTCCGTACTCCACCCATTCGGATTGGCAGATTCGCTACCGGGTCGTACAAGCACTCAAGCGTCTAGGTGGAGCAGAAGCACGCTCAACATTAGAAGCTTTAGCGAATGATGAAGTCGAGCAAGTAGCCCAGGAAGCACAAAATTGTTTAAAATCCGCTTAAACAACTGGTTAAAGTATCTCTAAAATTACCATAGTCTGATACAATCCGTTTTTTTGGCTGGAAATTAAACGGGCGAAGCATTCCTTTCTTTAACTAGGGGTTTATCCCCAACGTGGAAAGGGCTTTGCCCGTTTTCACATTTATTTTTTAAGTATTTTCTCGTAATAACTATTAGCTTTAGCAAGTTTAAAAGTTAATTTTTCAGTATTTTCCGCACTTAAATTTTTAACGTCTCAGTGTTTCTTCGTATGTTTAATTTATTTTTAAATGGTATGAAATTAGTAAACCGTATTTTCCCGGAAATTCCAAAAATTGTTTTTATTTAATCGTTAAAAATCCGGATACATATATATTCGCGCTTCTAAAGCCTTACTTCACACCAACTTTACAAGTTTTTGGAGAAACTACGGCTGATGTTAAAGAGTCAGTAAAGATACGTCCGAATGATTGCTATCCCCTCGAATGATTCCCTATATTAGGAAGAACAAAGCCAAGCATATTTACGCGGTCTTCTGAGTTTGCTACTAAAAGTTAGAGTCATCTCTTAGGTAATTGGTCTTCGTTCATCAGGTGCTTAAGTAGTTTTCAACGCACTCATCCGTATCACTCAAGCAAACTACTAGGTTCAACAAAAAAATAGCAACACGGCTCAATCCCTAAATATGCGGACATTAAAAATCTTGAACTTCGGATCAATTAAGGTGAACCAGATGAAACTTCAACAGACTTCAGCCTTCATGAGCTTATTGGCTGGCAGCCTTCTAGCTTTTTCTGCGACTTCAGCTCAGGCTTTCGCTCCATTCACGTTCGACACCACCTTTTCTCCAAATCCTGCTGACCCCAAGAAGGATATCAAGCTAGAAGCAGTTACTATTAAACCTACACTCGAGGTCGTCAAAGACTTCTCGCTGGTTACAGGTGCCAAAATTGTCAAAAATGAGCTGAAAAAAACTGGTCCAGGCAGTTCCGACCACGGCGTTGATACTGTCAGCGATTCATACCTGCCAGAAGGCCCCAAAAAGGAAAACCCGACTGCTGCTGATATCGTTGCTAGCTTAGGCAACCTGAATCTCAACAGCATCATTGACACTGAAGACGACTATGGAACATCTATAATCGATGTTTTCTTCGGGAAGGCAACCGACACATTCTTCTTCTTTGAAAGAGGCAACCCTTTTACAAAAGATCCTAAGGTAGAAGATCTAGGCCCTGGGAACAGCGATCTATTGGTTGAGTCTCTGGATAAATATGGAAAAGTGCTAGAAACGTTCACGATTACCAGATATATGTGGACTAAGACTGGCTACAGTATCGCCACCAAAGAAATCGAAGGAACCGACCACGAAATTCAAGAAGTTGGTTCTTATGGTCTGAAGGCGTCAAAGAAGGCTATGGGTCTCCGGTTGACAAGCCACAAGGGCTTTAACGGGCCTGACTATAAGGTATTCGCTCAAAACGTGAGCGTGCCTGAACCAGCAAGCCTTGCAGGTTTAGGAATGGTAGCAGGTGCTTTAGTGGTTTCTCGCCGCCGCCGTCAAGCTGCTAAGTCCTAATTCTCCATTGTTTTAAACAATGCATATATTAATCGGGATTAGATGCTGAACAAGGCTTCTAGTCCCGATTTTTTGCCAATTTAGAAAAGATTGCGGGTGAGGTAGACTGCCAAACGCCAGATAATGTCATCTTGAGACTGAGCTTGGACAATTGCTGGTAGCTACGACAGATATGTTGCTGGATGAGTCGATTTTAGCGATCGCGTTTCTTCTAGCCGCTAAACTATCAGACACTGAATAGTTTAGATGCATGAAAATTCGAGATATTGGAGAACAAGGTTTATTAGAACGATTGCAGCGCTTTTGTCCGCCGGAAGTTGTGGGGGATGATGCGGCGGTGATGACCCTTCAGCCTGGTCAAGAATTGGTAGTGACAACCGATTTACTGGTAGATGGAACTCATTTTAGCGATCGCACCACTGCCCCAGAAGACGCTGGCTGGCGTGCTGCTGCTGCCAATTTATCCGATCTAGCCGCAATGGGGGCACTGCCTCTGGGCATTACTGTAGGTTTGAGCGTCACGGGTGATACACCTGTCACCTGGGTTGAGCGACTCTATCAGGGACTCACCGAATGCCTGCAACAATACAATACAGCGATCGTCGGCGGCGATATTTGCCGCTCATCGGTGATTACCGTCGCGATTACCGCCTTTGGTCAAGCTTCCCCAACTCAGATCCTTCGGCGCTCAAATGCTCAGGTAGGGGATGCCATTGTCGTCACTGGCGTTCACGGAACCTCACGAGCTGGTCTAGAATTACTGCTTCACCCAGAGTTTGGTCAACGCCTCAGTGAAACTGACAAGGCATCTTTAATCGAAGCTCACCAGCGTCCCAAACCTAGGCTAGATGTGTTGCCGCTTTTGTGGGAAATTTTAGATTTTCCATCCCACATCCAAAATCTAAAATCTCAAATTTCAGTGGCTGGCATGGACAGCAGCGACGGTTTAGCAGACGCCATTGTGCAAATCTGCCGGTGCAGCCAAGTGGGTGCCTATATCGAGCGCAGCGCAATTCCCCTTCCTCATGCCCTAACTCAGCTCGTGCCTGCCGAGCAAGCTCTGAATTGGGCCTTATACGGTGGTGAAGATTTTGAACTGGTGCTGTGCTTACCGTTAGAAAAAGCCCAGGCGTTAATCAAACGACTGGGCAAAGGAGCTGCTGTGGTCGGGAAAATTACTATCGGCTCAAACGTCTTGTTAGGAGACTCTACCGGCGTCTATCCCGACCAACAACTCACCCTAAGCCAAAGCTTTCAGCATTTTTAAGCTTTCCACTTCTGACCCACCAGTTCAGCCAAGTCTACAACCCGCTGAGAGTAACCCCACTCGTTGTCGTACCAAGAGACAACTTTAACCAGGTCTCCGCCCATAACCATCGTTAGACTAGCGTCCACAATGGAAGAAGCATCGGTACCCCGATAATCGCTGGAGACTAGCTCCAGTTCGTTATATTCCAGAACGCCTTGCATAGGGCCTTCAGCAGCAGCTTTCAGCGCTTGGTTCACTTCATCCGCGAAGGTTTGCTTCTCGACTTGAATCACCAAATCCACTACGGAAACGTTTGGAGTAGGCACCCGCAAAGCAATTCCATTCAGCTTGCCCTTCAGCTCTGGCAACACCAAAGCTACTGCTTTGGCAGCACCCGTTGAAGTGGGAACAATGTTGAGCGCTGCTGCCCGTGCCCGCCGCAAATCCCGGTGAGAAGCATCCAGTAAGCGCTGGTCGCCGGTATAGCTGTGGGTGGTGGTCATCGTGCCTTTAATAATGCCGAAGTTTTCGTGCAGCACTTTGGCAACAGGCGCTAGGCAGTTGGTGGTGCAGCTGGCATTGCTGATCACAACGTGCTTGTCGTGGTCATAGTCTTTATCGTTGACGCCTACCACAAAGGTGCCGTCATCGTTTTTACCGGGAGCGGTAATCAGAACTTTCTTCGCTCCAGCCTTGATATGCTTGGATGCCCCTTCCTTGCTGGTAAAGACGCCAGTTGATTCGATAATCAGGTCAATGTCCCAATCTTTCCAGGGCAAGTTTTCTGGGTTGCGATCCGATGTGCATTTAACCGTTTTGCCGTTAACAGTGATGGAGTTGTCATCGTAACTGATATCAGCGTTAAACTTCCCAAGCATGGAATCATATTTCAGCAAGTGGGAGTTGGTTCTTGGGTCAGAAGTGTCATTGATCGCGACGACTTCTATATGGCTATTTTCCCGACCCAGCCAGCATCGCATAAAGTTACGTCCGATGCGTCCAAAACCGTTGATCGCTACTCTAATCACAGCGTCTTGCCCTCTGTCTTGTGACCTACAGAATTTCCTGTTAATGACCCCAATCATATCGCAAAGGCTGAACAATTCTACCTAGTGGTTTGCAGCGATTCTCCTAAATCGAATCCGTTGTGGATCGAAACGAATCTTTGCTTGACTGGAAAAAGGACAAAATCTAGAGAAACCGCGCGATCGCTGACGTGCTCGTTTCCAGCGTGGCACAACTTCTACCGCTAGAGGCTATGGGAAGGGGCGCGAGTCGAAGCGGAAGTGAACCTATTTTGAGGCTTTTGCGAGCTGAATTTTGGCCTAGATAATTATTTTATTGGTTTTTTCTCCGATTTAGACGATTTAATTGCTAATTAAATCTATTTTCTTATTATTAATCCCTGTAAAAACTTGTGGCTATTGTTTGGTACGAATAGTGCCTAAAAGCATAAAGCGAAGAATTTCAATTTTTTGACAGTAGTAGCATTAGGTACTCTGAGAACTACAGAAATCGCAAGTTTTAGGGTACTCGATCTCATTCCAGCGCCTAGTCTAACTGGTTGTTCCATATCTACCCCGAAACTGGTTGCTTAAGTTAAAAGCACTGATTGAGTTGTTTAACCTCGCTTGCGAGTTACGGAGGCTAGGTTAAGTACAAAGAAGCGCTACCAGCTTTTGACCAAGTGCTGAAACTTAAGCGGAGACGACTTCATCGCCTGGTATTTACGAGGCTACACGCTTAGTAAAGGACAGTATCAAGAAGCGATCGCCCACTCGCTAACTATGATGAAGCCATTCAACCCCAGCCAAATTACCTATTAGCGTTGTTTGAGAAAGGGAATGCTCTGCCTGAATCGGGACGTTCTGAAGCATTCAAGAATCATTAAAATAATGATTCAAAATTAAAACGGCTCGTAATTTTGAATCATTATTTTAATTCCAAATTAATTTAAAATCTCGCCTCCGTAGAGGTTGTGGATGGAAATATATACTCTGACAGCTTCTGGGACTAAATAACGAATCGAGTGTTTTTGGCGACAATAGTGGCGAATCAAACTTGATGAAATGCCCACTTTCGGCATTTTCAACAACTGCCAGCGAATCGTCAACTCTTGGGCGACAAGCTGTTGAACAATCTGCTGGCAGAGCAAATTTTCTCGGTTATCATCCACCGGGATCGGCAGTTCTTCTGGACGCGGTGCCACCAACCATTCACAAGCGGGTACAAGTTCCTGCCGTCGATGCCAACGAGGTAAGGTTTTGAAGGCGTCCGTGCCAATAATCCAGTGCCAGCGGCTATTCGGGTAGAGAATCTGGAGGTCTAAAAGGGTATTAATGGCATAATCTGGACGGGTGCAATTTGTCTCTAGAGGCGAGAAAACAAAGTTTGGATGGTCTGCGATCGCTTGTTGCACCATTTGAGCGCGATGCTCAAATTCCACCGCCACTTTGTAGGCAGGACAGCGACTCGGTACCCAAATGACCTGGTTTAGAGCCGCTTGAGATAAAGCAGTTTCCGCCATCAACAGGTGTCCACAGTGAATGGGATCAAAGGTTCCACCCAAAATTCCCAAGTTTTGCATACAAGATCCGTTGTGGCTTGTTTCCTATTCTCTAGGTTAAGCAGTAAAAATGCGGATGATCTGCTACTGTCTTGGTGTTAGTCTTTGCAGGAAGTTTCCGGACTGAAATGCATTTTGACGTGTAAAGATAAAAACCATCCCATGATAGAAGCCGCTCTATTTAGGAATGACCTAAAGTGCAGTTATAGCGACCGAAAGCGGATTCTGCGATCGCGCTCTGGGATTGTGCTGTAAATCTTGGCAAGGTTGTATCAAGAAAAATCAATTCTTGATATGATAGCGCGTGTTATCCGTGCAGCCTGGTGTGGTGTGGTGTGTAAGGAGCTAAGATGCCGAATACTGTTGATTTTACCGGGAGGCCGTTTCATTTCATCGGCATTGGTGGAATTGGAATGTCAGCTCTCGCCTACGTTCTAGCCAAGCGTAAGCTGCCTGTATCTGGATCGGATATTCATTCCAGCCATATTACTAAACGTTTGCAGGCCGTTGGCACTCATGTTTTTGGAAGTCAAGACGCCGCAAACTTGGAATTTTTTCAACCAACCGAGGACTCAGCCTACGAAGCATTACCAACGGCAGTCATTGGTATAAGCGATCGCCTGGAACCCTCCAGGGAACCTGTAGAAACTGGAGCAACTCGGTCGAGTAATCGAGGGTCATCTACGAACCTAAGGGCAATGGCTCTGCCCCAAGTGATTTGTTCAACTGCAATCAATCCGGCAAACTCTGAATATCGGGCAGCTATTGAATTAGGCTGTCCGATTTTTCATCGTTCTGATTTATTAGCAGCTTTGATTCAGGATTACCAAAGTATTGCTGTCGCTGGTACTCATGGGAAAACTACAACTAGCAGTTTGATTGGGTATTTACTGCTACAAGCAGGATTAGACCCAACAATCGTGGTAGGCGGTGAAGTGAATGCCTGGGGAGGCAACGCACGGTTAGGAGACGGTCCCTATCTAGTCGCGGAAGCGGATGAATCAGATGGGTCGTTATCGAGACTCTCAGCCGCAATTGGTGTGATTACAAATATTGAACTGGATCATCCAGATCACTATGAATCGCTCGAAGAGGTGATTAGCACCTTCCAGATATTCGCTAAACGCTGTAAAACCTTGGTGGGGTGCATTGATTGTGCTGTAGTTAGAGATTCTCTGCAACCCGCAATCAGCTATAGCTTGCAGCGAGATTCTGGGGCTGATTATACGGTCGATCGGGTGGATTATCGGGCGGATGGCACAGAGGCACAAGTTTGGGAACGGGGAGAAATTCTGGGGAAGCTCTCCTTAAAGTTGCTAGGCAAGCACAATCTCAGCAATGCCCTAGCAGCCGTGGCTGTGGGTCGTCAGCTGGGGATGGATTTTGAGGTAATTGCAGAGGCGATCGCGACCTTCGAGGGTGCCCGCCGCCGATTTGAGCTGCGGGGCGAGCGTAATGGCATCTACTTTGTGGATGATTATGCCCACCATCCCAGCGAACTTCTGGCAACCCTGTCAGCAGCTCGCTTGCAAGTGTTGCCGCCGCGAAGGCTTGTCGCTATTTTCCAACCACACCGCTACAGCCGGACGCTCGCTTTTTTACCGGAATTTGCTCAATCTTTTAAAGATGCCGATATTGTGATTCTCAGCGATATTTATAGCGCCGGAGAACCTAATTTGGGGCAGATTAGCGGTGAACAAGTCGCGGAATTAGTGGCGGGTAATCATCCGAACGTGCATTACCAACCGTCTCTCCCATCCATCTGTAAGTTACTTACAGATACCCTTCGACCGGGCGATTTGGCTCTGTTTTTGGGGGCGGGGAATCTAAATCAGATTATTCCTGAGGTCATGGCGTTCTATCAAAAAACTGACGAAGCCAGTCTCAAGTAATCGGTGATGACTGAATCCGTTAGCTGCATTGAAGTCGTACTTATGAGTAAAGAAGTTCCCAGCTAACAGATTCACTCAAAATTACTCAAAACTCATGTTGTGGCCTCAGCTGTCTCGGCATTCAAATTTGTGAATTGATATGACTCTCTCTTATGATCCAGCCAGCGTTGTAAACGCTTCTTCCCCCCAGAAAAAATCCACCAAGTCTTCTTCCCCGCTTTACCTACCAGGAACCGATTGTATTGTGCGATCGCAAGCTCCCCTCTCCAGCCTGACCTCTTTTCGAGTGGGAGGACCAGCCGAATGGTATGTAGCTCCTCGCCGTACCGAAGAACTGCAAGCTAGTTTTGAGTGGGCGCGGTATCAAGAATTGTCGATCACCCTCTTGGGAGCCGGTTCAAACTTACTGGTGAGCGATAAAGGTCTTCCCGGTTTAGCCATCTGTACTCGCCATCTCCGCCACACCAGCTTCGACCCCGAAACGGGTCAGGTGAGTGCAGGTGCCGGAGAACCCATCGCCCGCCTCGCATGGCAGGCAGCAGAACGCGGTTGGCAAGGGTTGGAATGGGCTGTTGGCATCCCCGGTACAGTCGGCGGCGCAGTGGTGATGAATGCAGGCGCTCACACCAGCTGTACCGCTGATATTTTAGTCAACGTCCAAGCCCTCTCACCCAGCGGAAAAGCTGAGATTTTGACACCACAACAACTGGGATTTGCCTACCGCACCTCAATTCTGCAAGGAGGCGATCGCTTGGTGACACAGGCAACCTTCCAACTCCAACCGGGAGCCGACCCAGCTCAAGTTATGGCAACAACTGCCAAACATCTAGAGCAACGGCGAACCACTCAACCCTACCATTTGCCAAGTTGCGGCAGCGTTTTCCGCAATCCCGATTCTCACAAAGCTGCCTGGTTGATCGAACAAACCGGACTCAAAGGCTACCAGATTGGCGGTGCCCAAGTCGCCCAACGCCATGCCAACTTTATCCTCAACTGTGGCGGTGCTAAAGCTAGCGATATTTTCCATTTGATTCGCTATGTTCAGCAGCAAGTGGAACAGCATTGGTCTCTGTGCCTAGAACCAGAAGTGAAAATCTTAGGTGAGTTTCAGCCTGCTTAAAGGTGTCGCCAGACGCCAGGGATACTAAGATTGAAATTGGCTTGCAAGTCTATCGCATACGGCATTAATAGTTATGACACAGAAAGGATTTGGCTTTGGCTTAGGCAAAATGAAAGAACTAGCCGAAGCTTTTAAAAAAGCCCAGCAGGTTCAAGAAGGTGCCAAAAGGCTCCAAGAAGAATTGGAGCAAATGGAGATTGGGGGAGAGAGCAGCGGTGGAAGCGTTAAGGTTTTCCTCAGCGGCAATCAAGAACCTCTGCGGGTAGAAATTTCAGCAGACGCCTACAATCAGGGAGCAGATGCTCTAGCTGAACTTGTAACAGCGGCAATGAAAGATGCCTACGAAAAATCCACCGCAACAATGCGACAGCGGATGGAAGACCTCACCAGTGGACTCGACCTGCCACTGTAACCCTTAAGGGATTTCCCAGGCATCAATATCTGCCGCTCTTCTTAGGCAGGCTTCTCGCCTGCCACCTACTTATCGTAGAGAGACGGCTAGCAGGCAAAACTGCGGGAATATTTCCTAGGTTTAGCAATCTTTATAAGATACGCATAATAACTTCAGGGATAGAGGAGAATTTGGCTCTACACTACTTTTTCTCTCCTCTGCTCCCTGGCTCTTCTGCCTATTGCGGCTGCTTTGCTGGCTGTATCTGTAGCCTTGGTAACTCCAAAAATGTTTTGTAGAGCCGATCTGCCAGCACTGTATTGGCTTCATCCGTCAAGTGAATGGCGTCTGAAAAAGCCTGACCTGGGAAATTCCGGTAAAGCTTGTAAAAATTCAGCACTTTCACATTTTCCGGAAAACTTCTCTGTAACTGCCCAGTCTTTGTGTCTATTTGTCCATAACCGGCTTGTACTCGCTGGGTGTAGGTTGAACCGAGTTCGCTTAAAAGCTCCCGTTCTCTGAGAGAAAGATTATTCGCTGAACGCCCGGTGATTTCTGGCTGAACTACCAAAACCAATGGAATCTGCGCCGCTGCTGTCAGACGAACCATCTGTGTCTGGTGATTTTGATAACGCTTAACCCGACGCTCCAACTCAGTGGTGTTAGCTGGCAGACGTTGTGCTAAAGGGACGCTTTCCTCACTCACTGCCATCGTCAGCTGGTCCACAGATGGTTGTGGTTTTAACACCCAATACTGTGTTGCTTTCACTAAATAGGTCTGATTGAGCCAGCGATTCATGTCCTGAGTCAGCTCAAACCACAGATGCCCTGCTGCATTGTTCAGAAAGTTTTCTATATAAGGGATATCCGTTTCATTTTCAGTGCTGGGTAGCATTAAATCTGCATACCCGTTCAAAACCACAATCGCATCAGGCTGGTAAGGCAAAATCTGGAGGGCAAGCCCAGCCAGTTCGTTCCCCGAAGTATAACCAGGAACCGCCGCGTTAATGACACGATAGTTGCCTTCCCGAATCCGTAGCGGCAAGGCGAGTGCTTTCACCCGTTCTGGCTTGTAGTAGGGCAAGAAATCCGGGCGAAATTTCTCTGGAGAAGCTTTCTGCTGCTTTACCCGTATATTCAGACTACCTTCGAGCTTATGGGCAAACGTGGTTGCGTTATTGGAACTCATTTGACCAAAAGCTGTAGAACCGCCCAAAATGAAAATCCGAATTTCATCTTTGGGTTTCGCTTGAGAAACCGGCTGGTCATCACGAAAACCCTGTTCGTTAATGCGCCAGAATTTGCTTTGCTGTTTTCCTGCCAGCTGATATCCCACTGATAAACGCCGTTTGGCAACCAGACGCCCAGAATTCGGTAAACCCCCGTAGGTTTGCTGGTTTTGATCGAGGAATTTAAGGCGGTAAGCGGTAACTTCTGTCGGTTCACCTTCATAGGCTGCCAATTCAGCATTTTTGCCCGCAACGCTCACAGCAACCCGTGCAAGCAGTTCCAAGAGAATCAAAATGAGGAGCAAAGCTAGGAGTAAGATGAGGGGCGAAGGCGGCTGGCGGCGTTTTTGGTAAGGTTTGTAGCGGGACTTTTTAAACATCAAGTAATGAACCTCAAATGACCAACGAACAAAGGAAGTAAAAGGCAAAAAAGGGATGATTAAATGCTTGCCTTTCGCTTTCATGAGTTGCCGGTGGAGTCAGGCAGAATAACAAAAGTAAAGATTAACTCAATCCCGGCATTCGTTATCCCACTGCGATCCCAGTATGCAGCAATTTCGTTGCTAAACTTAACACCGGGGTAGATGACCACTTATGATTAATGAGTTATACCGATTGGCTTTCCTCTAATGCTGGCACGGAATTAGAGACTTTGTGAATGGGGAAGTGTATCAATCATTAAACGTACAAAACTAGACATCTTAGCATCAAATGTCCTACAAGTTATTATTCGTTTGCCTGGGTAATATTTGCCGGTCGCCTGCGGCAGAAAACATCATGAACCATTTAATTGAGCAAGCAAACTTAGGGGAACGGATCATCTGCGATTCTGCCGGTACAGCTGGTTATCACATTGGTCGTTCCCCGGACCGACGCATGGGAGTAGCCGCAGGACACAAAGGAATTAAACTCCAAGGTCAAGCGCGGCAGTTTCAAAGGTCTGATTTTGAGGACTTTGACCTAATTCTGGCAATGGATCGGGAGAATTACCGCGATATCCTCTCCCTTGACCCATCAGGGCACTATCGGGACAAGGTGCGGCTGATGTGTGACTTTTGCACCCGCCATACTGCGACTGAGGTTCCTGACCCCTACTACGGTGGCCCGGAGGGGTTTAACCAAGTCATCGATTTACTTTTAGATGCCTGTGAGGGTCTGCTACAACACGTTAGTCAGGCTAATCGCTAATGGGCTAATTCGATTCAATAATTAGCCATTAGCAATTGACTATTCCACTAGATGATGCTCTAAGGCAAAACGCACCAGTTCGGCTCGGTTGCTAGTTTCCGTTTTTCTCAGCAGGTTGCTGACGTGCTTTTCCACCGTCCGAGGACTGAGGTGCAACTCGTTGCCGATGTCGGCGTTAGATAAACCCTTAGTGAGTAAATCGAGAACTTCCTGTTCTCGCTGAGTTAGGTTGAATGAGTTTGAAGGAGTATGTTGGGGAAGCCCAGGAGCTTCCACTTCCTTCTCTGGTGTGGCAACAGCATGAATCAGCGATCGCCATTCGACTTGAATCATCTGCGATCGCTCTAAAAGATTGCGAATCACTGCCCCTAACTCATCCAACTCAAACGGCTTGGGCAGATACAGATCGCAGCCTAATTGGTAGCCCCGAATCCGTTCTGAGGTCGTTGCACGCTCCGTTAAGAAAATTACTGGTAATAGACGAAACGCTGGGCGTTGACGGAGACGCCGCACCAGTTCATAGCCATCCATCCGGGGCATCATAATGTCTGTTACCAGCAAATGAGGATGATATGACTCAACTAAACTGAGAGCTGCTTGACCATCCTCAGCTGTAATAACTGAGTAGCCAGACATTTCCAGATAATCGCATATAGAAAGCCGAATTCCTGGATCGTCATCGGCAACCACGATGAGCAAAGGCATGGGCACAGAGGAAGAGCGTACATAACCCCTAGAATAGGTCAAGTCCATCCTAAAAGTGGGAACACTGTTCTGCCTCTTAAGGTGAAAACTGACCAATGCGTGAAAATCAACTGAAACGGAAACTCAAGCGAGGTGAGGTTGTCCTCGGCCCGTTCATCAACTGCGCCTATCCGGCATTTATAGAAATCTGCGGACACGCAGGATTTGACTTTGCCGTGATTGACATGGAACACGGTGCCCTCAACACACTGGTTGCCGAAGACCTGTGCCGTGCAGCCGACTGCGTGGGATTGGCACCAATTATACGCATCCGCAAGAACGACGCACCGCAAATTCAACGGGCACTGGACATCGGCAGTGCCGGTGTCCAAGTGCCTCAAATAGAAACTCAGTCCGACGCAGCGGATGTTGTGCGTGGTGCCAAATATAGCCCTCTTGGTTCGCGCGGACTTTCATTTTACACCCGTGCTGGCGTGTACGCAGCAGCAGGGACGCAAATTACAAATCAGCTCAACGAAGAATCTCTGATTGTCGTTCACGTCGAAGGGATTCGCGGCGTCGAAAATATTGAAGAAATTGTCAGCGTGCCCCACATTGATGTCATTTTCCTCGGCCCTTATGACTTGTCGCAGTCTTTGGGCATTCCGGGGCAAGTGCAAGACTCGCGGGTAATTGAGCTGATGCAAAAATGCGTTACCACGATTCGCAAGGCTGGGAAATCTGCGGGCACATTTGCCGATAATCCTGAAACAGCGAAGCAGTGGATTGATGCCGGAGTTCAGTACATAACTCTCGGTGTGGATGTCGGTATTTTCCTGCGAGCGTGCGAGGCTTTGGTAAAAGCAGTGCGAACTTAAGGCTGCCAGTTCAGTAAAATCCCAGAGAAGGAAGAAATATGTAAAACTATATCTAAATTTTTACATTTCACTGAGTCATTGGGAGGGAATCTTTATCAAAAATTTGTATTATTTTTGTATCATAAACAACCAAATTAAAAATTCTAAGTTTATGCTTAAAGAATAGCCTTCCTAAAGTAGGAAGGAAAACTGGGGATCGAAGCGTACTGGAGAAAAAGCGATGCAAACGCTACCGGGATCGACGGATTTGGCTTATGCCATGATGTTTACCTTACACAAAGTCCATTCCGTAAAGATAGAAGGTTTTAAGCCATTCTTTAGCGATCTTCCTGTTGACCCTTACATCAAGAATAATTATCGTTTCAGAAGATTATCTCGGTTCAAAGTATTTGGAAATGACTTAGTCAAACTACCGCATGGTTACTTGTTTCAAAGCAAGCAATACAATCCATTAGTCGGCGATATCAAGCGAGAGTATGCCGAACTAGATGATGCCATTACGAAGCTTGAAGATTTCAAAAAACTTGTTTTGGCATTTATTGATTACTGCCAACTCGACCCAGAAGCTGTTGAAATAGGAGTTCATCAAATTAGAACGACCTGTTCGCCAGATAATTATGGAAACCCTGCCCCTGAAGGGATTCATCGGGATGGGACTGATTTTGTCGGCATATTTTCTGTAGGGCGGGAAAATATTCAAGGTGGAGAAACCCATCTCTACAAATCCAAAAAGCATGACCCGGTTTTTTCTAAAGTTCTTCATCCGGGCGAACTGCTATTAGTCAACGATCGGGAATTTTTTCACTATACAACTCCCATTCAGCCACTATTTCACGGTGAAGGAACAAGGGACGTATTTGTTCTGACTTGCCCCAGCTTATTGACAAATTAAGAAGGAGAAGGATTGAATTTCTCAGTTTTAGCTGTGCCTTTTTAGTTACTGTTTTGAGCAGCTTGCACGAGCGTCTCGGCATTGAGAGGTAGAGTCTCTAAACTTTCGTATTAGCCATAGGGGCACGGCAACGCTGTGCCCCTACTTAAACTTAAACTGAGGGGATGTAAAACTTAGCCACTCCCCTATTTGCAGAAGCTAGCGGACAGACCTCAATTTCCTCGATTAGAGCCATATTCAGCATCCTTCGAGTTGAAGCTTTGTCTTCGCTCTAGAATGCCAAATTTATGATAATTAGAGCCATTTAAATGGCGGAAACCCTCAAACTGCTGGGTTCGCCCAAATTGCCTTGTAAAACAACGCTCCGCTGATTGGCATCAAGGTGGCGCAGAATTTTGTAGATTGCCTCAATTTGATCGGAGGCACCCGCTTTCTGAGCCAACTCAGTCAAAGAAAGGGGAGCGCCTTCCTCTTGTACTGCCTGCAAAACTCGTCTTTGCAAGTCGAGAATGGCGGCGGCAGCCTTTTTCCCCGCTTCTACCCCTGGCTGGTGATAAGCATTGATATTGGCCAGGAACCCATAAAGTCCAACAGCCCGGTCATACAAAGCAATTAAGGCACCTACCATGCGGGGATTTACCTGAGGAATCGTCACGGTGACAGAATCCCGCTGGTTTTCATACAAAGCTTGTCGGGTTCCCTGGAGTAAACCAGAGAGATAGTCGCCGGATGTGACTTCCGGCTCGACGAAGGGGGAGTTACCCTGCCGGTCTTTTAAGACTTCAATGAAAGTCAGAAAGAAATTCGGGACGCCCTCTCGCAACTGCTGCACGTAAGCGTGTTGGTCGGTTGAGCCTTTGTTGCCATAAACAGCAATCCCTTGGTAGACGATATTTCCGTCAAGGTCTTTTTCTTTGCCCAAAGATTCCATGACTAACTGTTGCAAATAGCGGCTGAATAGCAGCAGGCTGTCTTTGTAGGGCAACACCACCATATCTTTTTCGCCCTTGCCATTTCCGGCGAAGTACCAGCTCATCGCCAGTAGTGCGGCTGGATTTTTCTTGACTTGGGGCAGGCGAGTGGCAGTGTCCATTTCTTTGGCACCGGCAAGCATGGCGCGGATATCGATTCCCTGCAAGGCGGCTGGGAGCAATCCTACGGCTGACAGCTCCGAGGTACGTCCTCCCACCCAATCTTCCATTGGGAAGGTTGCCAACCAGCCTTCTGAGTTTGCCTGCCGATCTAATTTGCTGCTTTCCCCGGTAATGGCAACAGCTTGAGGGGAAAAATTCAGATTCTGCTCAGCGAAGGCTTTTTGCACTTCTACCATGCCATTGCGGGGTTCTGGCGTCCCCCCTGATTTGGAGATGACTAAGACGAGGGTGCTGTTCAGCCGATCTTTGAGCTGGGAGAGGATACGGTCAATGCCCGCCGGATCGGTGTTGTCAATGAAGTGGATGGCGAGGGGCGGGAAGTCTGGGGCGATCGCTTGGGCGACAAATTGGGGACCGAGTGCCGATCCGCCGATACCGATGGAAACAATATCGGTAAACTTAGGAGCGTTGGGTGGATGAATTTCGCCGCTGTGGATTTTTTGGGCAAATGCTTCAATCTGCTCTAAAGTTTGGACAATCTGTTGTTTGATTTCCGGAGTGGGCGCTAAATCCGGGTCGCGCAGCCAGTAGTGACCTACCATGCGGTTTTCATCAGGGTTTGCGATCGCGCCTCCCTCCAGTGCCTCCATCGCCTGAAACGCCTTCTCAAACCTCGGCTGCATCGCCTCGACAAACTCACTATCAAACCGCATCCGGCTGACATCGAGGTAAAAGTCTAACCCCTCATGGTAGTAGAGCCATTCTTGGTAACGTTGCCAAAGTGCAGCAGCATCCATAAGTAAATCTCAATAAGCGTGTTTCCAGTCAACACAAGTTTAAGGTAAGCTTCAGCATCACTTTTGACGAATTAGCCTGTCAATTCGTTAATTGGGTAATTCTCCCACCCCAAATTGAGATTCAGAATTGCTTTAGAGTCCTGTACAGCTAGATTTATCTGAGATAGCCAGGAAAATTCATTAGACCGCTCTATTCGGTCTTACAACGACCGGCTTTCAACTCGAAAACCTCTTAAAGACGCGGTTTGGGCAGAACCCGCAGAAATTTAACAAGATGCCCGGTCACTTCAATCGCAATCAGATAGTCATCTATCGTAAAGCGGTAGAAGATACTATCAGACCCGATTCCCCGGAGTTCCGGCAAATCGGTAATTCGCTCGATCCGCATGAACTCCTCAAAGACGAATTCATATATCCGCTCTCTAGCTGCGTATTCTAAGTTCTTCAGGTCTCGCAGAAAAGACCGGGCATAGCGCACTTCTAGTTTCACAGGGCAACTGGCTCTTACTCCAAATGGCAGATACTTTTTCTTTTTACTGCGAAATTTGGCTAAAAGCGATTTTTACCCCTTGATTCAGCCGACGAACAGGGGAAAACTTAGGGGAAGTGCAACATCCGGAGAGCTTCTTCGCGGGTTAGGGTTTCCCCCGGCTGTACGGTATGCTTCGATTCCTGGATGGCTTTGAGCATATACAGGTCATAATAAATCTGTTGTAGAACTTTCCAGGCGTCATCCAAGTTGTCATCAGCGAGTTGATCGATTAAATCGGGTAGCTGAGCAGTTAAGCGTTGTAATCGACCTCTGAGAAAATTCATAATTAAACACTGGCGAACAACGTAACATTCCCTAGAGCCTTCTTGTTAGAGGGATCTTGGACAATCTAAAGCTTAGAGCTTAGAGTTTATAGTTTATTGAGTCTCACAAGCGTGGCATGGTTGGCTATCTCATCTTTTTGACAATTTCTACGACAATTTTTGCCCTGTTTAGCTTGGGTTTAAATTTACAGTGGGGCTTCACCGGACTGATAAATTTTGGGCATATTGCCTTTATGACAGTCGGTGCATACACCACAGTGTTGTTGAGCTTGCAGGGGGTTCCCCTAATTTTCGGGGTGGCTATCGGTGCTGTTTTAGCAGCGCTGCTAGGACTGTTAATCGGATTATCAACTCTACGGTTGCGCGAGGATTACTTAGCAATCGTGACCATCGGCGTTTCCGAATTGCTCCGTTTAGTTGTCAATAATCAGCCATTGCCAATGGGCAAAGAATTCCGGCAAGGATCGTTTGGGGTATATGGATATGCCTTGCCACCAGGAGATAAGCTTGGTTTGATGGTGTTGTCGCTGCTGGTATTGGGGTTGACGTTTTGGCTGCTGGAGACGTTGGTGCGATCGCCTTGGGGTCGAGTGCTAAAAGCGATTCGAGAAGATGAGCAAATTCCTAAAGCATTAGGAAAAAATGTCTTTTGGTACAAATTACAATCTTTCATGCTGGGAGGCGCGATCGCCGGAGTCGCTGGGGCTTTTTTGGCATGGCAGACGACAACGGTTTACCCGAATAACTTTGAGCCACTGACGACTTTCTACGCTTGGACGATTGTTGTCTTGGGCGGTGCGGGTAACAACGTGGGCACAATCCTGGGGGCGGTGATTTTCTGGGGTTACGATAGTTTGACTCGCTTTTACTTACCTCAGTTGGTGCAACTGGATGCCTCGCGGGAAGGGGCATTTAGAATCATGGTGATTGGTTTAATCCTGATGGTGCTGATGGTTTGGCGTCCACAAGGTATCTTAGGGAAAAAAGAGGAACTGACCCTTGGCAAATAACTCGCACATTCCGCCCAATCGGTTGTCTGAGGGGTCTTTAAATGGGGGCGGCAAGCATCTCGAAGAAAGCCCCGATTTAGTCGAAGCAGACCCAAAACCCCCACTCTCAGAAATCGCTTTACTCGCTGCCAGCGGACTCTGTAAAAGCTTCGGCGGAGTTCGGGCTGTCGATAATGTCGAGATTACGGTACCGCAAGGCAGTATCACGGGACTGATTGGCCCGAATGGTGCTGGCAAAACGACGCTATTTAATCTCCTATCAAACTTCATTCATCCAGACAAAGGGCGGGTGATTTTTGACGGCGAACCGATTCATTCGTTGCAGCCGTATCAAATTGCTCAGATGGGAATGGTTCGTACATTTCAGGTAGCGCGGGTGCTATCGCGGCTTTCGGTCATGGAAAATATGCTGCTGGCAGCTCAAAAACAGACGGGGGAAAACTTTTGGAAAGTTTGGTTTCAACCCCATCTGGTGGCGAAGGAAGAACGGCAGCAGCGAGAAAGAGCGATGATGTTGCTGGAATCAGTGGGGTTGGCAGCGAAGGCGCAGGATTACGCCGGGGCGCTCTCTGGAGGGCAACGCAAGCTGCTGGAAATGGCACGGGCGCTGATGACGCAGCCAAAGCTGATCTTATTGGATGAACCGGCGGCTGGTGTGAATCCGACGCTAATTAGACAAATCTGTGACTACATCACCCAATGGAATCAGGAGGGTATGACCTTTTTGATTATTGAACACAATATGGACGTAATCATGTCTTTGTGCGATCGCGTCTGGGTTGTCGCTGAAGGTCGCAATCTTGCTGTGGGGACTCCGATTGAAATTCAGCGCAATCCACAAGTCTTAGAAGCTTACCTGGGGCAATAGAGCAGCGATTGTGTCTCATTGGTTAGCAGTAATTACCCAGACGTTAGTTTTGCTCTTGAGTGGCGCGGCACTTTTCTTGAGTTCCTGGATTGTGGTTCCAGCGCCCACGATGTCCCTACTGCCATTAGGGGTAGGGGCACCAGAAGTCAGTCCTTGGTTGGTGGTGCTAAACGCGATCGCAAGTCTGTTGGTGCTGGTAACGATCCGTCGCACTCCGTGGCAATTTTTAGCTTTGGCTGCTAGTTTGCTAGCACTGCTTTTGAGTGTTTTGCCACTGTTACAGATGCCAGCGACACAACAGCATCTAGCCGTGGCAATGCAAGAGGGTCTCGGAGACTATAGGGGAATTTTGCCTAATCGTCAGCAAACAGGGATGCGCGAACAACCGTTCGTCCTAGCTGATGTGTTTCGAGGCATCAATCCGGGTGAAAGTCGCTATACCTCTGGCATCGTCTTTTCAAACCCAGATGGTGTCCCGTTGAGCATGGATCTCTACCGACCGCCGCAAGTCGGCAATTATCCAGCGCTAATTATCATCTACGCTGGGGCATGGCGGAGCGGCGACCCAACCCAAAACGCTGATTTCAGCCGTTATATGGCAGCGAGGGGCTATAGTGTCTTTGCCATCGATTACCGACACACGCCGCGCTACCGTTTTCCCGCGCAGCTAGATGACGTGCGTGCCGCCTTAGCCTTCATCCACCAACACGCAGCCGAGTACGAGGCTGACCCAGAACGGATTGCATTCGTTGGACGTTCCGCAGGCGGACATTTAGCAATGCTGGCGGCTTATGAGCCGGATGCACTGCCTGTAAAAGCAGTGGTTAGCTATTATGGCCCAGTGGATCTGTCTGGAGGCTATGCCAACCCGCCACGCCCCGATCCCATCGATACGCGAGCGGTTTTAAAAACATTTATGGGTGGAACGCCTGCGACCATGCCCGATCGGTATCGTCTAGCTTCACCGATTAGCTATGTTAGGCGATCGCTACCGCCAACTTTATTGGTGCATGGAAGCCGCGATAATTTAGTGCAATTAAAATTTATCCAGCAAATGCATCAACGTCTGCGTGCAGATGGAAATATATCTGTTTTGCTGGAAATTCCTTGGGCTGAACACGCTTTTGATGCTGTCTTTCAGGGGCTGAGCAACCAGTTAGCGCTCTATCATACTGAGCGATTTTTAGATTGGGCACTGCGTTAATTCAAAAATGACTATGTTCGCTAATTTTGATGTGACTAAAATTGATACCCCTGAAGCAAGAATCAATTTAGTCAAGGCGGGATCTGGCCCTGCACTACTGTTGCTGCACGGCTATCCTCAAACCCACGTCATGTGGCATAAAATAGCACCTCGTCTCGCCGAGAATTTTACAGTAGTGGCACCGGATTTGAGAGGCTACGGCGACAGCTCTAAGCCGGAAGGCGAACCGGATCATCGGAATTATTCAAAACGAGCGATCGCGCAAGATCAAGTCGAGGTGATGTCAAAATTAGGTTATGAAGAATTTTATGTAGTCGGTCATGACAGGGGCGCACGAGTCGCTCATCGCATGGCTCTCGATCATCCTAATCGAGTTAAGAAACTAGCATTATTAGATATCGCGCCCACGCATAAAATGTACGCGACGACCGATCGAGATTTTGCCACGGCTTACTACCACTGGTTTTTTCTCATTCAACCCGATGGCTTACCCGAAACCTTGATTGGCGCTAATCCTGAATATTACCTCCGTACCTGTTTAGAAAGATGGAGTCAAGATTTTTCTGCGTTTGTTCCGGAAGCCTTGGCTGAGTATATTCGGTGCTTTAGCGATCGCGCTGCGATTCATGCCACCTGCGAAGATTATCGCGCCGCTGCTACCATCGATTTAGAACACGATACCCTAGATATGGAGAAAAAAATTCTCTGTCCGGTGCTAGTTCTTTGGGGCGGAAAAGGAATTATTGGGCGCAAATATGATGTTTTAGAAACCTGGCGCGATCGCGCAATTGATGTACGCGGTAAGGCTATCAATTGCGGTCACTTTCTACCCGAAGAAGCGCCAGAAGAAACTTATCTTGCCCTGTCTGAATTCTTGGCAACGTGAAGGTGAGATCCCGGACTTTTTAAAGGAGGCGGGGAGCTGAAGAGATGGCTGACAAAAAATAGAATTGCTACAGTGAAAATTTATATTCTCATCCTAAAAAAATTGCCAAATTGATTCTCAAATATATCCAGAACTCATGCAAAAATTAGCTGCGGGGCTTGTTTTCGGAATGCTTGTCCTGGCTGTTGGCGCTGGAGGCTGCGATTTGATCCCTAGCCCTGATGGTGAAATTTCGCCAGATGAAACATCACCAACCGCCCTAAGCCCCACGCCTAGTTCCTCTAGTAATTTCCTAACCTTGGAAGAGTATACTCACGAACTCATCAACCAATATCGAAAGTCCCAAAATTTGCCACCTCTGACGCTAGATCCTCGAATTAGCAAAGAGGCAAGGGCACACAGTCAGGCAATGGCAAATGGTGCGGTTCCTTTCAGCCATAATGGATTTGAGCAGCGAGCGAAGGCAATTGGTAAATCAATTTCTTATGGCGGTGCATCTGAAAATGTGGCATACAATCAAGGCTTTAGCGATCCAGCCAAGCAAGCAGTAGAAGGTTGGATAAAAAGCCCCGGTCATCTGAAAAATATTCAAGGTCAGTATGATTTAACTGGGGTAGGTGTTGCCAAGAACGCAAAGGGCGAGTATTACTTAACCCAAATATTCATTAAACGCCGATAAGGAGAGAAAATTGGAAGATTTTCAGGTATGCGATCGCGACCTTTCCGAGGAGATATTGTCTCAGTATCTGCAAGAGTCAGCGATCGCAGTGGATACGGAAACAATGGGATTGATACCCCAACGCGATCGCTTATGCTTGGTGCAGCTGTGCGACTCCCAAAACCGCGTTACAGTCGTGCGAATTGCCAAAGGACAGATAGACGCTCCCAATTTAAAACAACTGATGGAAGCCCCCAATGTCCTAAAACTATTTCACTTTGCCCGTTTCGATGTTGCCCAACTACGGCAAAATTTAGGCATCCATGTAACTCCAATTTTTTGTACTAAAATTGCCAGCAAGCTTGCTCGCACCTATACTTCCCGCCACGGTTTGAAGGAGTTGGTGCAAGAGTTAGAGAAGGTAGAACTCGACAAAACGGCTCAAAGTTCAGACTGGGGAAATGCTGCAAACTTATCCGAAGAACAACTCCGCTATGCAGCGAATGATGTTCGTTATCTACTCAGCGTGCGACAAAAACTAATTGCAATGCTGCAACGCGAAGGGCGGTGGGAAGTTGCCCAGCAATGTTTTGAATGTTTGCCCACGATTGTGACTTTGGATTTGCTGCAATATAAGGATATTTTTGAACACTAAAAACGTGGATACAATAACTTATAAAATTCACGTCCTCTAGGGGCATGGTAATGCCATACCCCTACACAAGAAATAGCGGTTAAATCTACGTTTCTCATCTATTAGCGATTACTGGTTCACAATTCATTAACAGCTAGCAGTCAGAATCGTCTCAACTGGAAAACCTACTGCTTTCCACGCCGCTACCCCCCCTCTGATTTCAGACACTTGTTGATAGCCAGCCGCACGCAGTTTTGTAGCACCAACTGCGGTTTCTTCATCGGTTTCACCGTAAATGTAAATATCACGGGTGAGTTCCAATTTGGTGAGGGCGCGATCAACTAATTCGTTCATCGGCATGGGGATAGCTCCCATGATGTGGCTAATATTAAATTGGCTGCGATCGCTTACATCAATAATCGTCAAAGCCGGTTCACCCCAGTCTAGCCGCGCTTTCAGGTCATAAACACGAGATTGGGCTTGCAGCGTTGGCGGTGACGGAATAATCCAAAAGAACTTATTCATCGCTGGGTATCATTCTTCTATGGCGTTCCCTGAAATTTAACAATAATTTTTAACATTTGCAAATTTTTATAGATAAAGTATTTACACTTGGGGGAATTTATGCCTATTTGTATAGGTGAAATTACTTAGAAAGTATAATCATTAGCTTTGACGATAAATGGTAGAAAAAATCTAAGATTTTGTTTTCCTGTATTGGCTGATTACTAAGTATTTTTTAAAATTTATTTTCTGAGAACTTTCAATCGTATTAAACGCAAAATAACCTTTACCAAAGGCATTTTGACAAAACTATAGGAAATTTTTTTCAATGAACTGAAAGCTTTAACTGCAAATCAGGCAAAAATGCTTGATAGAAAATGGCTGTAATAAGATTTAAAATATAAGGTGTTTCAGGACTGGCATTAAGTAAAAATGTTCCCTGTCAAATCCGTCTCATCATAAAGTAATCCAACCAGGCTTGGGGAGCCGGGTTAGGTTTCGGGAATTGCAGGAAGAGAATGTAATGAATTAGCTAGATTAAATTTCAAATATTTAATCTAGCTAATTCATTACATTTTGAAATCATAATTCATTCTGCTTATTGCTTCTGAAGAAACGATTGCCGTGTTAGAATCGCTATCGATTAGATGAGCTTTAGTAGTGGTGCAAGAAAATGGAATTCAATGAACTGTTAACCTTAGCGCTGATGCTTAGTCCGGGTCTTTTACTGTCAATTTTGATATTGGCTGCTTTTGCGGCTGGCGGCTAAGACTATTTTTAGGTTCAAATGGGAAATTCCCTGAAACAGGAAGCCAATTGGCTAGTTGCCAACTATGCGATCGCAAGTTGGTAATGGAACGAGCAACTTTAACCGAAGCGATCGCCTAAAATGCCAAAAATAGGCGATAACTTCTCATCGAAACAATATCCTCTCTTGAGCTAGAGACAGAATTGCGATCGCAGATGACATATCGCTGAGAATTTGACTAAATTTAATCAGCGAATTTTTCGCTGTTAGAAGGTTTGTGAGACAGGGAAGAACCAGTCAACGATTCATCCAGCTGCATCCGTTGTTCAAGCTGGCGTAAGAAATAGCCAGTCATCATGGCTGATGCCAATAGACCTGCTAAATTTTCTCTGTCGGTCGTAATTTGAACGTTAAAATTCTCTGAGGGAAGCATTCCCACCAGTCCCTGAACGTTCTGCGAGACGATTTGCTTAATGTCCGGCGTGACAGATTTGGCAACTCGCGCTAAAACTTCTGGAGATTGGTGCTGAATATATTGGAGGAGCTGATTGACTTGTGCATCTTCAGGCTCGCGGTCGAACAATTCAGGGTTAAACACCATTGGAATAAAAAGATTTGAGTAGCTTTCCTTCTACTGTAAACGATTGTGTTGTTTGGCTACTCCATACTCTTGGTTATCAAATGTAAGCCGATAGAGAGATTTTTTGAAAAAGATGCTCTGTGAAACACCAAATGGCTGATTTTACGGTGCATCCTGCTGAGTCAGTTGGGGGAGTTGTTCGACTTCAAAATATTGATGAAATTTTTCCGTAACCTGTAACCAGTAGGAACGACCATCGGCTTGTCGGCGCTTGCGGATAAAACCCAGTTCGACAAGTTCCTGGACGTGCTGATAAGCTCCCGAACCGCGCAAATCGACCAACTCAGATTGGGTAATGGGGCCTTTGAGGGCGATCGCTGCCAGCGTCCTCAAGGCTCCTACCCCTAAGTCTAGCGGCACTAACGCCTCTACCAAACCTTGAAAGGGCGAGCGCAATTGTAAGGTAAAGCCTTCAGGCGTTTCCACCACTTCTAGGGCGCTATCCCGGTGGGCATAGTCAGTCATGAGTTCAATCAGGGCATCTTCGGCGTTATCGCGATCGCATTCAGCATATTCGGCAATTTCGCTAACCGAGATCGGCTTACCCTTGAGATAAAGAATGGCTTCAATTTTCGAGGCGAGGCGAGGCATCATTACTCATTCGTCATTAGTCAGTCATTGGTCATTCGTCATTAGTCAGTCATTGGTAAGAGACTCTGAACAAAAGACGAATGACTAAATGGGTTAGTCTAGCTGGCGTCCGGTGAGTTCAACGAAAATATCTTCTAGATTGGACGGGCGAACCATCATACCAGTTTTATCTGGTGCAGCGTCAAGATAAGCGTTGGCTTTTTCCAGATTGGGGAAGAATTTGTATTCCCAGCGATCTCCTTGTTGTTTCATCACCAACCCTTCGCCGTGTTTAGAGCGCAACTGTTGCAAGGTGCCAAGCTCAATCAACTGACCGGCATCCATGATACCAATGCGATCGCACAAATATTCCACCTCATCCATATAATGAGTCGTCAGCAGCATCGTCATCCCTTGCTTATTCAAATCTCGGATAATTTCCCAGAGACGGCGGCGCGTTTGCGGGTCTAATCCCACCGTTGGCTCATCCAAAAAAAGAATAGAAGGTTGATGCAATAAGGCTCTGGCAATCTGCAATCGGCGCTTCATGCCACCTGAAAGGGTTTTTACCAGGCTATCTCGCCTGTCTACCAGTTCCACGTATTCCAGCCATCGATCGATGTCCTGCTGTCGCTGGTGCTGGGGAATATGGTGCATCCGCCCATGCAGTTCCATATTTTCCCAAACCGTCAAATCGGCATCCACGCTGATTTGTTGCAATACCACCCCAATATTTTGTTTTACCTGCAAAGGTTGTCGTACCACATCATATCCAGCGACCTCAATTTGACCTTCACTGGGTTTTGTCAATGTGGTTAGCATCCGAATTGTCGTAGATTTCCCTGCACCGTTAGGGCCAAGGAGTCCAAACATCTCTCCAGATTTAATCGTAAAGCAGAGGTCGTTGACGACAGGGATTTTGTTGTAGAGTTTGCGGACGTTCTCAAGGGAAACAGCAGTCATAGGAATTATTAAAAATTAGAAATGATTGGACTTTCAATATTTAATTCGCTATTTTCCTTTTCCTCCATTTCTTGCAAAGATTGCCAGCCTGCTTGCCACTGGGAGGGATTTTTTAGCAGCTTGGCGTTAATCCAGAAACGCACATTTGGGTCACAGGAAGCAACCATTTCTGCAAAAACAAACTTACCTTGGTTTTTGCGATTCACTACCTGAAAATGTCGCCATCCCCACGTTTTTTGCTGGGCTGTCCATTTGGAACCAACTAAGTAGGGAAATTTTTGTTTTTTCTGCATTTTCTACTTAATAAAATATTTTTCAACAAAAAATACTAAATCATGTTGCTAGATTTTTGGCACTTCTGAATTAGATTTATTGCACGGCATCATCAGGACAATTTGCTCTTGATTTTACGCACGCAACAGACGAGACGAATGAAGAAGTGAAGGATGCGATAGCGAAGCGCCGACCTGTCGGTTCGCTCTTCCCATCCCTCACAAGCGCGATCGCATCCTACTACTGGCTTTACTCAAGAGGGTGTTTTGAATCACTCTCAGCCAAGTAAACATTTTCAAGAGATTCTCTAGCCGTGTCGAGATTCTCTTGTTCTTGTGTGGTTTCCGCTGGTGATTCGACTTCGCCTGCTTCAATTTGCTGCTGAAATTCTAACAGCGTCTCATACATTTCTTCGTTAATGTTGAATATGGGTTCTTCAGTCATGAATTAATCTCCGTTTAAAAATTGTGACTTTAAGCTGTTTCCGATTCTTCCTGAGAGGTAAGCTGGGCGATCGCTTGTTGGAATTCTTCCACCGAGCTGATGGTAATTGCCCGTCTATGAAGCTGTTTTAGCAAAGCTGGATCTTCTATGCTAGTGACGCTCTCGACAATTGAGCTAGGTACCGTTTCAAACCGCGTCTCCAGAACTTCAATGATATTCTCTCTAGAATTCTGTAAGATTCCCTTGCGGATGCCTCTCCGCTCAATTGGCGTGATAAAGGGCATTCTTCTTTCCTCCTCGTAACGACTTAGTGTTTCTTCAAACCCAAACTGTAATTCCTCTGGTAACACCATCATCCATTCAATTAACCGGAACAACTCTAGGATGTTTTCTCGGCTGTAGCCTCGTTCATATAGCCCTCGAACTAGGCTCAATTTCCACTCTAACCGTCCTTCGGGATTGCGGCGCGTTGCCTGTGCTTTCAGATGAGCCATGATGATGACAGCAAAAGGATTAGTGCTTTGCTCTAAACTTTGCCACTGCGCTTCATAGTCCAATAGTTTGACAGTGGGAAACCGCAAACTAACTCTTGCGCCCCAAATTTCATAGCCATAACTCTGCGGACGCCAAGACACTTGCTCGTCTGCTAAAACTGCTAAGCTGGCAACTTGCCGCCGGTATCGGTCAAAAAGGCGGTAATTATAGACATACATCCGCTCAGCAAAATTAGCATCGACTTTGCTTTGAACTTCGATGTGAATCAGTACCCAAGTTTCTTCGCCGTTTTGTCGCCAGACTTTTACCAGTTTATCGACTCGACGCCTCCCCAGTTCTGCATCGCGGACGACTTGTTGAAGTTCGGTGTCGAGAAATTCGTAGCCCTGCGACCAGTTGATGTCAGCATAAGCTTGCGGGAAGAAGAAAGCCATGAAGTCAGTAAAATAAATCTCCAAAGCTTCCTTCCAAGGGCTATCGTAATCAGCCTGAGGGTTGGTCATGATTCAGGAAGATTCGCGATCGCAACTGGCTCCACTGGATCGGCAAGCTCAAACCGGAAGACGCGAGAATAAAAGTAAAATTCCCCATCAATGGCGCGTTTAATATTCTCCGAACGGCGAAAACCGTGTTGTTCGCCCTCAAAAGGAACATAAGCAACCGGCAACCCTTTGGCACGTAAGGCCTCTACCATCATTTCTGCTTGGTTGGGTGGGACAACTTTGTCTTCTAGCCCTTGAAAGAAAATGACCGGACAAGAGAGATTCTCCGTAAAGTAAATAGGCGATCGCTCTTGATAAATATCTTGCCGTTCTGGGTAAGGGCCAATCAGCCGATCCAGATAGCGCGCCTCAAATTTGTGGGTATCTCTGACCAGCGCCTCTAAGTCGCTGACGCCGTAGTAACTCGCACCTGCCTTGAAGACATCGCGGAAAGTCAGGGCGCACAGCGTCGTGTAGCCACCCGCACTACCACCAGCGATCGCCATCCGGTTTCCATCCACCAAGCCTTGCTGGGCAAGATATCGCGCCCCATTCACGCAATCATCGACATCCACAATGCCCCACTGCCCATCCAGCCGTTGATGGTAGGCACGTCCATAGCCGGTGCTGCCGCCATAATTCACATCTAGATAAGCAAATCCGCGACTTGTCCAGTATTGAATCCGCAAGTTCAACTGGCTAGAGGTGGCTGCTGTCGGTCCTCCGTGGCTTTTGACGACCAAGGGCGGCAACTCACCATCGGGTGCCCTATAGTCGCGGTTTTGGGGCGGGTAGAAGAAGGCGTGAGCGGTTAATCCGTTCTCGGTAGGAAATTCAATCGGTTGTGGGACAGACAAATACCCAGCGTCAATTTCTAACTTACTGGAACGCTGTAACACTTCTATCTGCCGCGTAGCCATATCCATTTGGATAATCGAGCTAAATTTGGTCGGCGAACCAGCAATGAACGCTACACGACCCGCAGATGCTTTGAGGGACGAAATCTCAGTGTAGTCTGTCTCAATTTGCTTCAGTCCTGTCTCCGTGTCGAGACTTGCCAGATGCCAAATGCCTTGCTGAGTGTAGGTGCAGATAATCCGTTCTTCAGATTCAAAAGCATAGGTGGACATCCCAAAAATCCACTGTGGAAGCCCAAATTCAGCCTCCATTTCGCATAGCGGTTCGATCTCTTTTTCCCCTTTTTCGAGGGGGATTAAGGAGGAGCGAGATTGCCATCTGTAGAGATTCCACCACCCACTGCGATCGCTAACAAAGTGTAAAATGCCATCCGGCGACCATTCTGGCTGAAAAATAGACTCATCAACGCCACCAGCAACCCGTTGGCTTTCACCCAAGGAACCATCCGCTTTAATCTGTGCAACCCATAATTCGGTTCCATCCCACGGCAGATTCGGATGATTCCAAGTTAACCAAGCCAGCTGAGAACCGTCAGGACTGAGACGTGGAGATGAGTAAAAGTCGTTTCCAGACACTAACACCCGAATATCATCACCATCTTCCAAGTTGATGCTAACCAAGGTATTGATTGGTTCGCGATCGCCTGTGGTGTGGTCTTCGCGCACAACATACAACCGCCGCTGTTTCCGGTCAATTATTCCATCCGCATAGCAGAAGCTTCCTTCTGGTGTCAGCGGTTGCGATTCTGCACCTGGAGTCTGCCGATAAAGGCGCTGATCCGCAAAATTAGAAAAATAAATAGTGCCATCAGCGACGCAGAAGGCACCGCCGCCGTATTCATTGACGCGGGTTCGGACGTTAAAGGGAGGTGGAGTGACATCAATCGTTTTCCCCTCTGGGGTTCGTCGCACAATTACATTCCGTCCGGCTTCTGCGGGTCGCCCTTCAATCCAGTAAACATCCTCGCCATCAAAGGCAATCTGCCCCACTCCAATCGTTTCAGAAACAATTAAGTCAGAGGTGATGGGCGATTTCCAGGAACCATAAGGTGCTACTTGTGCTTGGGTCATGTTTTTACTTTTACAATCAAATATTGATGAATGTATCCACTTTAGGGCTAAATTACTATCTTCCGAGTATTAGATTACTGGAGTTTTGTCAGTTAGTTTTCGTTCTTTAACCCAGCAGAAGGGTTGGGTTTCAGTATCTTTGAATCCAAGCTAAGGATTCAGTAATTTTGGGGCAGACAGAAACTTTTTGAAAATGCGAAATGTTGCATATTTATCGCAATTATATTTAAGTTTTGAGATGCCAGGGTTTCAGATCCCCGACTTCTTAGAGAAGTCGGGGATCTCGCCTTCACGAATTATTGATGTCTGCTATACAAACTCTATAGCACTAAAAAACTCTAGTAAGATTTTAGATCCAAGGGCTTAACTTCTATTGAGGAGGAAACTGCTGCTCGTTGACGATGGTAAATCCTGAAGAAACTGAGCCGTAAGAACGAACTTTGTCAAAAATTTTTACTAATTCCCTTGAAGGTTTCCGGGTAGAAATCTTCTGTCGCGACCTTTTTTGGAAATTAAAGACCTCTATAGGGCCTGGTTCGCTAGGATTCTCGCAGGCAAAAACTATCTCAGAAAATGAAATAAATCCTAAATAGGAATTGCTTTCAAATCCTTCACAATTAGAAAAAGCCAATATTTTATAGCGATTAAGAGTGTCTAAAACTAAATGATTAACCCAAGAATTATTTAATCCATCAAAAACATCTAATCTTAACACTAAATATCTATCATCCGGGGAAAAAGAGACTGGATTAGCAATAACGTAGTTATGAATATTGTTACTTAAGCCCAGAATATCTCCCAGCCTTGTTGTACTTGATAGTCCATCCTTTTCAATCACTAATTCTCCAAGAATTTTATCAGCAGTATTGGGATTACATTTTATAAACAAGTTATTGTTTGCCCGACTGTTGGCTTGACCAACTCTCCGAATATTCATATTCAGATAAATTGAATTGATCCCATTCGGTGAGGTTAGTTTCTGGGATTGATAGCTAACTTGCGTAGAACCCTGACAATTGCCATTCAGTCTGCTAATAATTTCTCGACTTAAAGTGGCGAAATCGGAATCTTGAGCCGATGATTTGTTCGCGTAGCTCGAAATAAATCCAAGAATAATTGCAATATAAATTAACGTTGATTTTAGCGATCGCATCCAAAATTCTCTCCAAAAGCAGCTAAGTCGCTCGCAGACAGCTATCATGCTGCCAGTTCTAACTCTAAAACGATTATCCTGACAATCGGATGGCAGAGGCATCGGTGCGATCGCGCACGCGAGAAAGCGGGTGTTCCTCTAAATATGGCTCAAAGTGGCTCAAATACCATCACAGGAACGAGTAGATAGCCAGTTTCTGAGGCAAGCAGGCAGCCTATGCCCAAAAAACGACCCTCTTCATCGTTCAGCCGCAACTTTCCCTCTTCAGCGTCCGTCAAGGCAGGAAAGGAAAGGGGGCGAAAAGGAATGCGCTGACCTTGGCACCAGGCTTTAGCGTCTGTTGCTTGTAAGGTGACAGCTGGGAGATGCCCCAAAGCTGCCGACGCTAGAATTGGGTGGAACGTTCCTTGTTTGAGCTGTTCTTCCAATTCTTCAAAAGTCAGACTATCGGCTATCTGGAAACCGCTACTCTCAGTGCGAGTCAAGGCGGCAAGGGTGCCGCCGGTTGCACACGCCGAACCTAAATCGCGGGCGATCGCTCTAATATAAGTTCCAGGGCCACAAGCGATCGCTACATCTAATTCGGGAAAATCTCCTTCTCTCCACTCCAATATTTCTAGCTTATAAACTTCCACCTCTCGCGCTGGAACTTCAATAATTTCCCCCGCCCGTGCTCTATCGTACAGGCGTTTTCCCTCAACTTGAATGGCACTATAATTTGGCGGCACTTGCTGAATTTTGCCCTCAAATTTCTTTAAGGCTGCTTGCACTTGTTCTAAGGTTAATCCTGGTACTGGATGGGCGCTGATAATTTCTCCTTCCAAGTCATCAGTCGTTGTCCTTACCCCCAGCTGAATCGTCCCTCGATAAGCTTTATCCTGCCGCAGATATTGCAACAGTCGCGTCGCCTTGCCCAGCGCAATTGGTAACACGCCAGTCGCAGCCGGATCTAAAGTTCCTGCGTGTCCCACGCGCTTGAGGCGCAAGAGTTTTCGCACCTTGGCGACACAATCGTGAGAAGTGAATCCAACTGGTTTGTTTAAGTTAAGAAATCCTTGCATTTAATCCTATAAGTTTTTAATTAGTGGCACTGCCACACCAAAGCAACTTGTTCCTTATGTTCTGGGCATTGTAGGAGATATGCTGCTCCCATATCACCCCAGTTATAAGGAATATTAATAGTGTCATCTCCTGAATCAATTTGAAAAATGAATTGATTCATTTCGTGGTTACAAGTTGGACAATTTGGATATTCAGGATCTTGTACCCAACTAGGCCAACCAGCCAACTTGTCTTCTCTTGGAGGGCGCTGATAGACAATATCAAAAGCTTTATTATCTATTGTATAGTTATCTAGCTTTATCTCTTGCCTGTCAGGGTACTCATCCCTTTCTTCCCATTCCACAATTAACTTAGCAGGAAATAAATCTTCTATTTCTGGTATGTCCATCTCTGATGGTGTGCTGTTTGGTTGAATAATTCTCACAACCTCACAATCAACCTCGCAAAGAGGCTCGTTGTAGCTAGTACAATAAAAAAATTGTAATAAACCACTACCAAACTTTCCATTCAAGCTTTCAGGCAACTGCTCAAGATTCAGTTGCAGGAAAAACTGCATTGGCTTTTGACAATTAGGACAAGTAGGCCAAGTCTCATCGGCACTCAGCCAAGGTTTTCCTGCAAACTTTGATGCAGTTAAATCTCCATCACCTTCTTGAACGATAGGTTTCCAAGCCGAACGCCTAACACCACTTAGTTTTTGTTTCAGTTGAGCTAATTTCAAATCATCCGATTGCATATTCTAGTTAAGGTGTAGGAGCAATATTTTTCGGGTAAGGCACACCTAACGCCTCTACCCTATCTCCTGGCAGAGAAGGGGAAGAATTCCTCTCGTCCCCTTGCAGGGGAAGGGCTGGGGGAGAGGTTAACTGAAAAGTATTGGGTGTAGGAGATGGGATTGGCTGAGCAGTAGAAGTATTGCTGATTCCCTGCAATTGTTCCTCTGTTAAAGACTGAATCAAAACTAAAGGAATCTCATCTCGACTGATATATTGAGCGTAAGAAGCATTCAGGTAGCCTTGATATTCTGGCTCGTTAGAAACATAGGTTTTAAAAAAAGCTAGGCTCAGGGCTTTCACATATCCAAAAGCAGTCACGGGATTTGGTCCCGCAACTTGCGGCGGAATCTTGACTACGCCAGTGCCTTCAAACGCTTCTCCCAAAGTGGAAAAATGCGTTGCCTTTTTCATTAAAACCAGATATTTGTTGGGAGTTGTCAGCCAGGTGAAGGGTTTAATTTGTTCTGATAAAGCAGGTGCAGCAGTATCGTTACTGCTGGCAAATAACATTATCGGAACTTTGATGCCGCTCATCTCAGTTTTTCCGAAAATACTACTATCAACTGGATTGATCGCGATCGCTGCCTTAATTCGGTCATCCCCTAACTGATAATCAATTTGCGGCAACAGCAACGCCCGACATTGGAGCAACAGCGACAGATTCAACGAACTATTGATGGCAGTGCAATCTTTTTCCAGGTTCTCAAAATTAATTTCTGCACCCGCCAGCGCCAACGCTGTGTAGCCGCCAAACGATTGACCAAGGACGCCGACGTTTTGCATATCTAGTCGTCCTCTATAAGTAGCTGCTAGTTGATCTAGCAAATACTTCATATCCAGAGGACGGTCAACTGCCTCGCTGGGAGGAGCCGCATCGCTCGTCAGACCGCTAATTAGAGCCTGCAATTGCTGGGAATTACTGCCTGGATGCTCTGGTAGAGCTACTGCAAATCCATGAGAAGCTAGGTGTCTCGCCAGGTAAGCATAGGACAAGCGATCGCTTCCCAGCCCGTGAGAAATTACAATTACGGGTGCGGCTCGTCCGCTCAACTGCGGCAGATAAACATCGACTGGGAAGGTACGGCTGCGGCTGAGGTCATTGAGCGTCAGGGTCTGCATTTCCCAGCTTAGCGGCCCTGGTTGCTGTAAATCTCGCCCTGCGGGAATATTAGACGATGTTGCCATTTGTGATGGCTGAAAGGGCATCTGAGTGGATGACTGAGCTGAGATTTCAGCCAAAGCTGCCTGTTCAACGGCAGCGATCGCTCCTTGGGTTTTCCCGATTAGGTTGCTCAGCTCATCAATAATCTCAAAGCCCCGATCCGAATTAATCCGAATTGCGTAAGTCGGAAACTTTCGCAGTACATTCAGTGGCGTCAATCCTTGTGGATCGGCAGCAGCTTGAATTAAAGCAGCTCGAATTGCATAAAAACCCGGTTGAAACGCTTTTGTTTGAATAATTTCGCCAACCCGCCGCAGCAGAATTTCCCCCTGCGGCGTGTAGAGAAATTGAGCTACTGCCACCGGACTCACATTCGCACGAGTTTGCAAAATCCTCCGTAACTGCTCTAGCTGTTCCGGCTTAAAAAATTGAGCATAAAACCCTAAATCCTGATTGATTTTGCCTTCCCTGGCATATTCTTCCAGTGCCGAAACCGGAAGGGATAACTGTATCGGTCCATAGGAAATAAATATTTTTTCCGCAGCCAAAACCCGACTCGGCATCAAAGCCGTTATAGAAGGTAAAACCATTCCTAGACAGAGACATGGAAGGCTTAAAAGCAAGCGTTTAATCGCAGAATTGATAATCGGCGATGTAGGTTGCCTTTGCAACCCACTCTTTAAACATCCCTCCCTGTTGTTTTGCCTAAAAGGCTTCCTCAAAAGACTCAATTTCGTCCCATCTTTCATCGGTTCCCTGTTTTTGCAATCTCTGGCAACGTTTAACATAGAGGCTAGCCGCTTTATCTTGATTATTTTGCTCTAAGACGTTCTTAAAAATTTCCTCCGCAAAGGCATATTTTTTGCTGTAATAAAGATGAATTCCCCATTCAAAAGAGCTTCTGGTTTTGCTTTTTAGCTCTAAAGCCTCTAAGATAACACCATCAAAAACTTCAAAAATAGGCGATAAATCTTTACGACCTTTAATATGAACTTTATCCAAGAATCTATAATTATATCGAGTGGGATCTTCTAAACCCAGCAACGTCTTTTCACTAATAATAATAGAAGCTCCGTAGGCTTTGGTCAAATCTTCCAGACGAGACGCCAGATTCACTGCATCTGAAATCACTGTCCCTTCCATACGCTGTTCATCTCCAATCGTGCCTAGCATCAAACTGCCGCTATGGATGCCAATGCCGATAGCGATAGGAGGTAAATTGCTTCTTCGGCGTTCCATATTGTACTGCGAAACTTGTTTTTGCATTTCAATCGCTGCCCGCAAAGCATCTTCAGCGCTTTCCGGGAAAAGCGCCATCACCGCATCTCCAATATATTTATCTATAAAACCATTATTATTCCGGATAACGGGACTCACCCGACTCAAGTAGGAATTAATAAAATTAAAATTCTCTTTGGGTGACATCGCCTCTGAAAGGCTCGTAAAGTTGCGAATGTCAGAAAAGAGGATTGTCATGTCTTTCTGCACTTGATCGCCTAGCTTTACATTAACAATGCTTTCTTCTCCCAGCAAACTAATAAATTGACGGGGCACAAATCGACCATAAGCAATATTTATTTTGGAAAGCTCAAGATGAGTCTCTATTCGTGCTATCAATTCGTGTCTTGAAATAGGTTTAGTTAGATAATCATTGGCTCCCGACCCAAAGGTTTCTAATAAATTAGCAACGCTATGCGCTTCTGTCACAATCACAATTGGTAATTCATTGGCAGGGAAAGTTTGGCGAATTTTTTTGCAAACTTCATAGCCTGACATTTTTGGCATCATTACATCAAGTAAAATTAAATCAGGCTTTAGACCTTGCTCAATGGCTTCTAAAGCAGCGATTCCATTCCTCGCTTGATAAACCGTATAATTTTCCAAATAGAGATAATTGTTAAGGATCTGAAGATTAACCGGATCGTCATCTACAATTAAAATTTTAAATTTTCCTTCTTGGGGTGCAGGTTGTAGGTAATCTTGTAACCTTTCAAACTGAAAGTTTTGAATTTCAACCTCTTTTGAACTGAGTTCTTTGGAAAGCGTTTGTTGTATACTTTCCAATTTTCCTGCCAGCGGTAGCGTAAAAGTAAACCGCGAACCTTTTTTTAGAATGGATTCTACGTAAATTTTGCCGCCATGCAATTCCACCAGTTGTTTAGTAACTGCAAGGCGGATGCCCGTCCCTACGTAAGGTCTAGAAATAGATTCTTCGGTAAGTTCAAAAGCATCAAAAATGGTATTTATTCTATTGATTGGAATGCCAATTCCGGTATCTGCAACCGTAATTTCCATGTAATTATCCGCAACTGAAGAAACAACTTGTATACTACCTGTATCAGTAAATTTAATCGCATTACTAACTAAATTATGCAGGATTTGTTGAACTCTATTTTCATCAGCACATACCATTGGTACAGTAGGTTCAATTCGATTAACCAAGCGCAAACCTTTGATATCTGCGAAAGGTTTAGCAAGAGTTAAAACTACATCGGCAATTTCTTGCATTCCTACTGGTCTGAGTTTTAACCCCAGTGTTTTATGCTTAAGTTTTTCTAAATCAACAATATCGTTAACCATATTTGCTAGCCGTTGACCGCTTTGCAAAATCATTAACAAATTTTGCTTTTGAATTTCCGACAGTTGTCCAGCAGCTCCCTCTAAAAGAGAGTCAGTGATACCGATTATTTCATTTAAAGGAGTTTGTAGCTCTTGGGAAGTATTAGCTAAAAATTCATCTTTTAGTTGATTGATTTGTAATAAATCTTTATTTTTGGATTCTAGGTTTTGGGCATAGTCTCGTATTTCCGCTACCATCGAATTAAAGGCATCTGCCAACAGTCCCAACTCATCTTTGCTTTTAACATCTATAAAGATGTCAAAGTTGCGATCGCATACTTTTTGGGCACCTTCTAATAATTTTTCGATAGGGTTTCCCAACCAACGCGCCAGCAAAAATGCGACGAGCAGCGATAGGAATAAACTAATACTAATAATACTGATGCAAATGTATTGTAATTTATGAATTTGGTTGATTTCGTTGGTGCCGTCGTACTCTAAAACTAAAACAGCAATGACATTATCTTTTTCATCTTTAATGGGAATGGCTGCTTTGAGAAAAGTGCCAATTTTATCTGTATAAAATTTCTTGCCAGCTTGTGCTTCCCCCTCAAAAGCTTGCTGTAGTTCATTTTGCTCAGTTGCGTATAAATCCCCAATCAATTTTTCTTTCTGAGCTAGTATTTTTTGAGAATCGTCATGAGCCAGAAACTTGACAATTCGATATCTCGGCGATTCTGGAATGCTGACAATAAGATAGGTTGAGCGAATGAGGGGAATCTTGTCTTTTGCTTCCGAGGTTTGCCTCAAAAATCTCACAGGAAATACTTTTCTCCGGCTGCTATTTCTAATTTTTATCAAAATTTTTACAAGAGCTTGATACTCCGGGGATTTTATATATTCTTGAGCAATTTTAGGTGGTAAAGAAGCCGTGATTTCTCCAGGTTCTAGGGTTTTAATTTTTTCGCTGACAGGCAGAGAATTTTTTTCAAGAGACTGACGAAGCTGCTGAATTGTTTGTTTTTCGTCTTGCTCTAACGAAGATGCTCCTTGACGACCTACATCTTTAAGCCGCTCTGACATCTGGTTTAAAACAATTTGATTTGTTTTTGAGTAGAAAAAATAAACGCTAGTGCTGGTGACTCCAACTGAAAGAAGCGAGATAGCCAGCCCTATTTTCACCGCGAAGGGAAATTTCATATTCGGGATTCTGGAAAAGTTATATTTCTGTGATATTTCTAATTATTTTTATGAATCAATGATTATCTTAGTAAATATCCTTAAATGGCTTAAAGTTATACTAAAAATTTTAAGTCTAACCCCCCTAAGCGGTATACATCAGTTTGTTAATTCTTGCAACCTATTTTCTAGGTAGGGGAAACAGGCTGAGCTTTTGCTTACTTTTTTTGCTGAAAGGATACAAAAGGAACTTTTACCATATCAATACCTTTTTTAAGGTTTATTTTGACTTTATAGTGGTTTATTTCTCGGTTGAAAAGATATTTTCGAGGACTAGGGTTGAAAGAGACTGGAGAAGCCTAAATTTGGGATGAATAACTCTCTATTAAGCTGCTGGAACAGAAAAAATATTTTCCCTTCAAACCCGTTAAATTCTGCAAAAATGGGTTGCTATCCCGAAAGTTTTACCCTGGATGTACCTGGAAACACTTCTGGTTACTCATGAACTTGTCCTTACAATTCTCTGCCACAGCTAAGTTGATAAAAATCTGGTAGGGTTTTAAAACGGTATAACAAGAGCCAAGTAGAGTCTAAACGACGCGCTCCGTTAAGACTCACGCTGCGGGAACGCATTTTACTTCACTCATCGGGGATAAAAATGGAAGCATTGAAAGGACGAGATCTCCTAAGTCTGGCAGACCTCAGTGCTGAGGAAATGAAAGAACTTTTGGATTTGGCAGCTCAGCTGAAGACGCATCAGCTAAATTTGCGCTGCAATAAGGTGTTAGGGCTGTTGTTTTATAAAGCGTCTACACGGACTCGCGTCAGCTTTTCAGTGGCAATGTACCAACTAGGCGGTCAGGTGATAGACCTTAATCCTAATGTTACCCAGGTGAGCCGGGGAGAACCGTTAGCCGATACAGCACGAGTGTTGGATCGCTATCTAGACATCTTAGCGATTCGGACATTTGAGCAGGAGGATCTGCAAACTTTTGCGAACTATGCCAAGATTCCGATTATCAATGCGCTGTCGGATTTAGAACATCCCTGTCAGGTTTTAGCTGATTTATTAACTGTTCAAGAATGCTTTGGAACGCTAGATGGGCTAACTTTGACTTATCTGGGAGATGGTAATAATATGGCAAACTCCCTGCTTTTGGGCTGCGCGTTGATGGGGATGAATGTGAGAATTGCTACACCTACGGAGTATCAACCCGATGCGGCAATTGTCGAGCAAGCGAAAAAGATTGCACAGACTAACTCTGAGGTAACAATTACTAACGACCCTGAAGCTGCCGCTAAAGGTGCCCATGTGCTTTATACCGACGTTTGGGCAAGTATGGGTCAAGAGGAACAAGCAGATGCCAGAATTCCAATTTTTCAACCTTACCAAGTGAATGAGCAGCTGTTGAGTATTGCCGATCCTGATGCAATTGTGCTGCATTGTTTACCTGCTCATCGAGAGGAAGAAATTACCGATGCTGTTATCGAAGGTTCTCAGTCGCGGGTTTGGGATCAGGCAGAAAACCGAATGCACGCGCAGAAGGCTTTGTTGGTGAGTCTTTTGGGAGCAGATTGATAATTTGCTAATCCCTAATCGCCAATGGCAAATGGCTAATTGTTTAAAAAACATTAGCCATTAACCACTGGACAGACGTGGATTTTAGTAGTACGAATGTTCTATAGGACGTAGATTTGTATTCCCCTATTGTTTTATGGAACCCCTAACTGATGCTCAGCAGCAACTTTATAATTGGCTGGTGGAATATATCAGTCAATATCAACACGCGCCTTCAATTCGGCAGATGATGCGGGCAATGGAACTGAAGTCGCCTGCGCCGGTTCAGAGCCGCCTGGAACACTTGCGTGCGAAAGGCTATATTGACTGGACGGAAGGAAAAGCCCGCACGATTAGGATTGTGCGCTCTGGTGTGGGTGGAGTGCCGGTTTTAGGAGCGATCGCTGCCGGTGGTCTTGTCGAACCTTTCACCGATACGGTCGAACAGCTGGATTTGGCTGCCCTGTTTCGTCAGCCGGATTATTATGCCCTTCGGGTGGTCGGAGACAGCATGATTGATGACCAAATTGCTGAAGGCGATATGGTCATCATGCGACCCGTACCCGAACCGGATCGCGTGAAAAATGGCACGATTGTGGCAGCACGAGTCGAAGGACACGGAACGACCTTGAAACGCTATCACCGGCAGGGAGAGCAAATTACGCTCAAACCAGCCAATACCAAATACGACCCCATTAAGGTAAAGGCGAACCAAGTGGAGGTGCAAGGTGTGTTGGTCGGCGTCTGGCGCGGCTATGAATTTGCTTCCATGAAATCGGGATCTCGAAGGCGATAGCATTCTTCGCGTTCCTCTTATCAAAGTCTCCGGGAAAAGGTTTCTCTCTATGGGATGATATCTCAAGACCAAAAGAGCCATTCTCCTGAGTCATTAGGAATTGGAGAAACGGTAATTGGTAATTGGTAATTCATACAAGGCATTACCGATTACCGATTACCCACTACCAAGGACAGCAAACTAATGACTCAAAGTTCGTAAGGAGCCTTTGTCAGTCGTGAAAGCAACCCAATCTTTTTTTCAAGTTTTTCAAAGCCGCAAGATGGCGGCTCTTTTGTTTCTGGGCTTTGCGTCAGGTTTGCCCTTGTTCTTGACGAGTAAGACGTTGCAAGCCTGGATGACAGTCGAGAACGTGAATTTAAGTGCGATTGGGTTGTTCAGCTTGGTAGGTTTGCCCTACTCGCTCAAGTTTATTTGGTCGCCCTTACTCGACCGCTTTGTGCCGCCGTTTCTGGGGCGTCGTCGTGGCTGGCTAGTTCTGACGCAAGCGGCATTGTTGTTAGCGATCGCAGCAATGGCGCTCCAAAAGCCCTCCCAAGCTTTGCAACTGTTAGCCGTCAATGCTTTATTCATTGCCTTTTTCAGCGCGACTCAAGACATCGCCGTTGACGCCTATCGCACAGATGTCCTGGAAGAACGGGAAATGGGAGCCGGGGCAGCGATTTTTGTTTTAGGATATCGCGTTGCCTTGCTGATTACGGGTGGTTTGGCGCTGATTTTAGCGGAAAAATTGTCTTGGCCTACAGTTTACTTGTTGATGTCGCTGTTGATGGCAATTGGGTTCGTGAGTTCAATTTGGGCACCGGAACCCATACAGCGCGATCGCCCACCCGATTCCCTATCAGAAGCGGTGTCTTTGCCATTTATTGAATTCTTTCAACGCAATGGTCAGAGCCAAGGATTTTTGATTCTAGTTTTCATTGTTCTCTACAAACTGGGTGACGCGCTTGTTAATAATATGTCTACGCCCTTTTTGTTGGAGAAGACCGGCTTAAACTTCTCTTCCGCAGAAGTTGGTGCAATTCAGGGCGGCATGGGATTATTGGCAAGCATTGTTGGCGCTCTTTCAGGCGGTGCAATTCTCAGCAAAATCGGTATTAATCGCTCACTTTGGGTATTTGGTGCTTTGCAAGCAGTGAGTAATTTTGCTTATTTTCTCCTTGCACAAGTCGGGAAAAACTATCAGTTACTTGTACTGACTATTAATATTGAAAACTTTTGTGCTGGACTCGGAAATGCCGCTTTTGTAGCCTTTTTGATGAGTCTTTGTAACCAGCGCTTCTCGGCAACACAGTATGCGTTACTCTCCAGCTTGATGGCAGTCAGCCGCGATATTTTAGTTGCCCCAGCGGGTCGAATCGCAGAAGCCACTGGTTGGCCTTCCTTTTTCCTAATTAGCATCGCCGCTGCCTTGCCTGGATTACTGCTGCTGCCTATTTTTGCTCCCTGGAATTCGCGTTCCGTGCCAGAAATGCCTAGAGAGGTACTAGATGATGAAGACGATGACTCTCAACAGTTGTAGGATAGAAACAGAGAGCTTAACAAATCTTAAACACAATTCTTAGAAAAGTCTTTCTCTATGGCTATCTTTCGTCAGTACATTGTTCCATTGATCGTGGTGTTGATCTTTTTTGTGGCGCTGGTGGCAGTTAGCGCCCGCATCTTTTTACCCTCTGACATGGCAGCACCCGCACCTATTGAGGAAGTCAATCCTCCTGGGGAACACGCTCAGGCACCGGCATCTGATTTTGGCTTAGAAATGATGGATTTAGGATTGACCTCCAACCTAAAATCGATAGTCTAAAATGCCTTGTCTGTTATTGCCGGGGTATCAGCTGCGCGAAGGATCGAGTCTGAATCGAGCAAGTCTCGTGAAATTCATGCAGCTGACTTACCAGGAGCTTTTTCCAGAACAAAAAGATTTTTCTCATCTAGCGGAAACGGTTGAGCAATACTTTTCTAAAAAAACGCCTTTGTGGTGGGTCGAACTAAAGGAAGAAGGAAGAAAAAAGGAAGAAACAGATTCTTCAATTCCCGGCTCATCCGTTCATCATCCTTCCCAAGTAGCTTGTCTTTGGTTGGGGAATGCCGTGGATCAGGTAACAGGCGATCGCCATGCCCACATTTTTTTACTCTATGTCTTGCCAGAACACCGCGGACGTGGTATAGGAAAAGCTTTGGTCAATCATGCCGAAGACTGGGCGCGGGCAAGAGGCGATCGCCAAATGGGTCTGCAAGTCTTTCAAACCAATCAACCCGCGTTGAATCTTTACCGCAGCCTCGGCTACCAAACCCAGTCTTTGTGGATGCTGAAACCGCTGTTTCCTGAGACACCGCAGCCATAAGGAAGACCAAGCAAGCTATTTTGTTTTGGGTCGTCCAAAACCTTTTGCCTGTTTCTTCCCTTTGCCCTTAGAAGTTTTTTCCGGTACGGCAGGAATGCTGTGCGTCTTTGGCAATGCCTGAGCTTCAGATGTTACAGCAGGCTTTGTCTGCGTTTGTGGCTCGGCTTCTTCACCAGCATCAGCGGCAACAAACTGTTTCCCACAGTCTTTACAAACATATCTTTGCTTGTTTTTATAGTGCCCATTTTTCCGAACCTCAGTAGCGCCGCATTTTGGACAGTTAATCTGAGGTGTTTCTATTGCTTGGGCTTCTGGGACGGCTGCGGGTGCTGATTCTACCGCGGGTTCGTTCTGGTCGTCTGCTTCTGGTTGCTGGTTGAAAACAGATACCACTGCTTCAAGCGCTGATGCAGCTCTATCTAATAAAGTTGGTTGAGGGGCGTCTGGTTCATCATTGGGAGCGATCGCTTCCTCCGAAGACTCAGCAGCCGTCTCCTCGTCTGGTTGAACTGACACTGGAGCTTCGGCGGTTGGTGTTTCGGTTTCGACTTCCGATTTGCTGGGGATCTCTTCGACTGGAACGGATGTAGCCGCTGATATTTCGGCTTCGACTGGAGGTCCTGGTTCTACAGCAGGCTCTTTTTGGTCGGCATCTGGCTTGTCGAAAACAGATACCACTGCCTGAAGCGCCGCCGCCGCCCTGTCTAATAAAGAGGGTTGTTGGGTATCTTTTGGTTCCTCTATCGGAGCGATCGCCTCTGGCGACTCAGCCTCAGCAGCAGTCGTCTCCTCAGTCGGTTGAACTGACACTTCCGGTGCCGCCGTTGGAGTTTCAGATATTGCTTCTGGAAGGGCGCTGGGCGTCTCCTTGACGGGTTCGGGAATGGGTGCTGCTTCCGTCTCTGGCACTGAACTGGATGATGACTCTACTTCCGGTGCCGAGACTGGAGTTTGGGCTTCTGTCTGTGGCACTGAGCTGGATGGTGACTCAACTTCCGGTGCCGCGACATCTGAGGGAGCCGTAGAACTCGCGTCTACTGGCTGCTCCCAACCAGGTACTGGAGGGGCAGGCTTCCAGTTAGGGTCAGGCTGGGGAATTTTGAATGCTATAATTTCCGGCGGTTGCGATCGCGTTGGTTTGGCAGCAGTCAGTCGGCTGATGCGATCGCCGAGATTTTCCGCGATCGCATAGGTCACGGGAAGCACCGTCGGTTTCGAGACTGCCTCTCGCACCAAGCCGCTAACGTGTTCGGACGGATCGAGGGCAGGTTGAGGGGCAGGTTGAGGGGTAGATGGCACTGACGGTGATAAATTGACCTGCGGCAATGGCATCACCGGCTGCTGAGATTGGTGGGTAGGTCCCAAGGCGGGAACGAATCGAATGGAACGAACCATCCGGCGATATGGCTCTAGGTGGTCTGTCACATTACTCCCCCTGTTATCAAGGATCACAATAGAAGGCTCTTGGTGTCGTGTACTATACCAAATTCAACTTTTTGATCGGGTCTAGCAACTCATAATGTTAGTTTTCTTAACTTTCGTGCCTCTCTCAAGCAGGCATTGCCGGTAGAGACTAGAGGAATGGGAGCGGTAGTGGTACTTTATTCAAATATGTATGACGACGATGACGATTTGAGCTTACTCGATCCAGAGATAGAGCTAGAAAGCCCTCTGGATCAAATAGAGCCGCTTGATGCCGACGCAGAGAGCCAGCCTAAACCAGATCCAGATGCGATGCTGGCACTGTTAACGGCTCCTGGAACACAGCAACGGATGCTAGCAGCACGAGCTTTCTGCGAACTCCAGGATGAACGGGCGATTCCTCATTTAATTCACTTACTGAGTGACCCCTGCCCGTTGCTACGGGTGAGTGCTGCTTATGGGCTGGGGCGCAATCCCAGTTCTACCGCCGTAGTGCCGTTGATAACCCAGCTCAACAACGATTGGAATGGCTACGTCCGCAAAGGTGTTGTTTGGGCTTTGGGAAACTGCCGCGATCGCCGCTCGCTAGAACCTCTCACCGACGCCTTAAAAACCGATATTTCTGCCGTGCGTCTGTGGGCAGCCAGTGGGTTAGCTCAAATGGCTGAACTGGGCTACGAAGCCATTGTGGCATCAATTCCACCCCTGATTGAAGCTCTAAGGCAAGACCCGATCGCCGCAGTCCGTAGCAACTGTGCTTGGTCGTTAGGACAACTCTGCCGCGAAATGCCTTCTAATGCCGTCTACGCCGGTGCCATTGATGGATTAATTGAAGCATTCGCAGAAGATGAAGAGATGGGTGTCCGAGAAGATGCAAAAGCTGCGCTTTTGAGAGTCGGCGATCCTAGAGGTCTTCAGTTGATTGAAACCTTAGAACAGGAAGGACTCGTGTAAACTGACAACATTACGCTGGAGAACTGCGGATTTCATCCAACTTTGCCCGCACCGCTTGAATATCCTGCCACATTAACCATTTGGGGCTGCCCGCTTCACGGGCAGGATTCCGCAGCAGGTAGGCTGGATGGAGAATCGGCATACATAGGCGTCCTTCCCACTCGATCCAAGTGCCGCGAATCTTAGTAATGCCTCTTTTATCGCCAGTCAATCCTTTCACTGCTGTAGCGCCCGTCAATAGGATAATTTTCGGGTCTACCATGCGGATCTGTTCTAATAGATACGGTTTGCAAGCAGCGATTTCATCGGGGGTGGGAACCCGATTGGCGGGGGGACGGCACTTATTAATATTGGCAATGTAGACGTCCTGTTCGGTATCTAGCTGCACCGACGCGAGTATTTTATCTAGCAACTGACCCGATTTACCGACAAATGGTTTGCCTTGTTCGTCTTCATTTTGACCGGGCGCTTCCCCCACAATCATGATGGGTGCCTGGAGATTGCCGCGTCCAACTACAGCGTTTGTGCGGGTTTCGCCCAATTGACAGCGATAGCATTGGTTGCAATGCTCAGCCATCTGAGCCATTGTTTGATAGGTGCCAGCAGGAATAGGAATTTTGGCACTTGTCGGAATCAGTTCTAGTGCTTGAGGCTGGGCTGTGGTAGATTCGCTAATCCCTGAGGTGTCAAAAAGGCTGAGTTGGTCTTCGCTTGGCATGAATTTGGCGGATAGTCTATGGTTTTTCCGAAATAATCCTAACAATATTGACACTCCGCTGACCTAAGCCGGAAGCTCACTCTTCCGACTTAGGTCAGCGTGGGGCTTAGGTTCTCTGGGCTTCCGGTTACTCTTAGGCTGAAAGTGGGTTCACACTTGCCCTTTGATAGTTCATACTTTGGATGGACTCTCGATTTCTGCCTTATCTGGCGAAAATCAGCCATTATAGAGGCGAGCGCACTGCCAACTTCTGGAGGGTGCCATGTCATCAGCCCCAATTTTCCGCGATCGCATTACTGCTGGCGAGCAGCTAGCTCAGCCTATTCTGGCAGAGATTAAGCAGCTCCAGGCTCAAGGCTTGAGCGTTCAGCCGATCGTTTATGCACTGCCTCGCGGCGGCATTCCGGTGGCTGTGCCGGTAGCACGCTGTCTGGGTTGCCCGGTGGATATCGTTGTCGCTAAAAAAATTACCCGTCCTGAAAATCCAGAACTGGCGATTGGTGCCGTCACGTCAGATGGGCACGTTATCTGGTACCAGGCAAAGCGATCGCGGAAAGATCCCGAAAATAATCAGCTACGGGAAGCGGCGTTGCACCAAGCCCAAGAAAAAGCTGCGGCGCTATACAGTCAGCTTTCTCCTAGCTGCTTGTCCGTGAATCCTCGCGGTGCGATCGCTATTTTAATTGACGATGGCATTGCTACCGGCATGACAATGGCAGCCGCCGCTTACGCTTTGAAAGCCCAAGAACCTGCTGCGGTTTGGGTTTGTAGTCCGGTGGCACCGATAGGATTAGGCGATTGGCTATTATCTTGGAGCGATCGCGTGATTATCCTCCAAACACCCGATCCTTTCCTCAGTGTCAGTCGCTTCTATGAGGCATTTCCCCAAGTTGAGACACAAGAAGCGATCGCTGACTTACAACAGCACAATCAGCAGATTTTTCCCGAAATTCCTCCAGATGCACCTCTAAGCAGATAGCCAAACTGTTTAATTTTGATTATCTTAGCTAGTAGTCCTAGATTGATTTTTTTATTAACGATTAACCGTTAGTTAATCGTTAATGGCTCTTTTAAAAAATAACAACCGATCGATGAGACCTATACAATTTTGGTGGCGCACTTTAGTTTTTTCTAGCCAGTACAATCCACCTTGGTTCGTTGAGTTGCTGATGACCGGGTTAGCTATCGGCTTACTGATGAGCTGGGAAATTACCAAAGACTGGCCTTATCTGCTTTTAAGTTCAAGCTATGCCATTGGAGCTGCGATGTCAATGTGGGTACGCGAAACTCTCATGCCCTCGCCCCATTTGCGCGTGATGCAGATTCTCGCCATCCTGTTACTAATCTATAGTTTTTGTAGCTTTTCTGACTTAGCCGTTTACCTCAAGTAATCCTGTTTGAAATTTAGATTCCAAAATCTAATTTTACACACTATTGGATAATTTTAAATCATGAAAATTTAAAATTATCAAGCGATAACTTTTCTTCAAAAATAAGTAAAAATTTTAACAAATAGCAAAGGCTTGGTGAAGAATTAACCGATTTCCTATGGGATCGTAAGCATAGATTTCTCTGCCATGAGAAGCAATAAAAATTTCTCCTAGGGGTGGGTATCCGAGGGCAGTTAGGTGAGAAATTGCCCCTTCTAAGTCAGTCACTTCTAAACACAAGCTCATTCCACTTTTAGCTGATTCAAACTCTGATAAGTGCGTTTCTTTAGGTCTGAAAATTCCTAAGCGAAATCCAGGCAACTGAAATTCAGCGTAAATATTCGGGATGTAGGGATTTGGGTTTTGGTTGAGCAGATTGGTATAGAAAAGCACTAGAACTTCAAGGTCAACGGTTGCTAAAGTGACGAGTGCGGCGGTGCATTGGAAAAGCATATTTGTTAGGAATCACCTGAAAAAAGGTTAAGCCTTAATAAATTGGATTTTTAAGAGAAGTGAATAACCTATCTAGAGACGGGTGAAATACACTAACAAAACTATTAATTCTAGGAAGAAATAAAAGAAATCAGCAGGGTCAGTTCATGCCAGATGCACATGATGATACCGCAGCCCAGAATCGTCGCCAAGAAATTCTGAACTGGAAGCGCAGGCAGTTTCTGCAACGACTCGGCGTTTTGGGAGCTGGAGTCGCGATCGCCGATCGGATTTTGCTACACCCACACCAACAAGTCAATGCTGAAACTAATCTATCGCCAACTTCCCAGGCGACGCCCATCAAAGCAGGCGAGATTCCCCGCCGAAAACTCGGACGCACTGGCGTAGAAGTTTCCGCGCTGACACTCGGCGGCTTTCACTTGGGAGTTCCAAACGAACCCGAAGCGATTCGGATTGTTCAAGAAGCGCTGGATGCGGGTGTCACCTTTATGGACAACGCCTGGGAATATAACGAAGGTGTCAGCGAACAACGGCTGGGGAAGGCGCTGCAAGGGCGGCGGGATAAAGCTTTTGTGATGACCAAAGTTTGTACCCACGGACGCGATCGCAAAGTCGCCATGCAGCAACTAGAGCAATCTTTGCGGCGTCTGAAGACGGATTATATCGACTTATGGCAAGTTCACGAAGTTGTTTACGACAACGACCCGGAAAGGCATTTCGCCAAAGGGGGTGTTATCGAGGCTTTAGATGAAGCCAAGCAGCAGGGTAAAGTTCGGTTTGTTGGCTTTACAGGTCACAAAGATCCGGCAATTCACCTGAAAATGCTTTCCTATGATTACCCCTTTGATACGGTGCAACTGCCGCTAAATTGTTTTGATGCCAGCTTTCGCAGCTTTGAGAAACAAGTTCTCCCAGAACTCAACAAGCGCGGGATTGCCGCCATTGGCATGAAAAGTCTCGGCGGTGAGGGCGAACCGATTAAAGCAGGCGTTGTCACCGTTCAAGAAGCGTTACGCTATGCCATGAGTCTTCCCGTGGCGACGACAGTGAGTGGGATTGACTCGCTACAAGTGCTGCGCCAGAACTTGAATATTGCCAGGGGTTTCACGCCGATGACTCCAGAGGAAATGCAAGCCGTGCGATCGCGTTATGCAACCTATGCTGCTGATGGGCGCTTTGAACTTTACAAAACATCAAAGAAGTACGACGGGCCACCGGGTAGAGAACAGCACGGATTTCCACCAAAAGAGCAAGTTGAAACTTGAAGCGGTACGCTAGCTTTTAAGGATACTTCTCTCGTTGATTAAAGACGGGTGGTAATTGGAATTGGAGTGATGAGTTTTGAATAAAGCATTTTAAACTCAAAACTCAGAATTAAACACGCGCTACTCTAACAAAACTTTTGATTGATTACCCCTCTTCCCTGCATCAGTACTGCCCACCAAAACTCAAGTTTTTAGGAAAACGGCTATGACTACTACGCTATCTATGCCCAGTTTTCTAGAGTCGAATCTTGGTCAAGAAGCAGAAGACCTTCTGACTCACAAAGCGAAGATTTCTAAAGATTTACTGCATCTGCCAGGGCCTGATTTTGTAGACCGAATTTTTGCTGCTAGCGATCGCAACCCGCAAGTGCTGCGGAGTCTCCAGCAACTGTATTCAACCGGGCGTTTAGCCAATACTGGATATCTTTCCATCCTGCCAGTAGACCAAGGCATCGAACACTCAGCGGGTGCTTCTTTTGCACCCAACCCGATGTATTTCGATCCTGAGAATATCGTCAAACTCGCGATCGCTGCCGGTTGCAATGCCGTTGCTACCACGCTGGGCGTTTTGGGCATGGTTTCTCGCAAGTATGCCCACAAAATCCCCTTCATTCTCAAGATTAACCACAACGAACTGCTCACTTACCCCAATCAATTCGACCAGATAATGTTTGCCTCTATCGAGCAAGCATGGAATTTGGGGGCAACTGCGGTCGGGGCAACGATTTACTTTGGTTCAGATCAATCTACCCGCCAAATTCAGGAAGTCAGCCAAGCTTTTGAACTTGCCCACGAATATGGGATGACAACCATCCTTTGGTGCTATCTCCGGAATAACGCTTTTAAGCAAGACAAAGACTATCACCTGGCAGGGGATCTCACGGCTCAGGCAAATCACTTGGGCGTGACCATTCAAGCAGACATCATTAAACAAAAGCTGCCTGAATGTAACAACGGATATGCTGCGGTTGCCAAAGCCACAGGTCAAAGTTACGGCAAAACCCACGACCGGATTTACACTGACTTGACGACCGACCACCCGATCGATCTCACCCGCTACCAGGTGCTAAATTGCTACTCTGGTCGCGCTGGATTGATTAATTCCGGAGGTGCGTCAGGTAAAAACGACTTTGCCGAAGCAATCCGCACCGCCGTCATTAACAAACGGGCTGGGGGTACTGGATTGATTTCCGGTCGTAAAACCTTCCAGCGTCCGTTTGAGGAAGGAGTGAAGCTATTTAACGCCATCCAAGATGTTTATCTCTCACCAGATGTAACCATTGCTTGAGGGCGGGGTCTGTTTATCCAGATCCATAAGCGCCAAAGCGTGTTTTCAAAGAACCTCTAAGGTACAACGACACTAAAATGGAAAACTTTGTGTTTCCTGAGTGTCTTTGTGCCTTAGTGGTTAATTGTCAGGATGCAGGTAAAAACAAGGAATTCGTTTAAAAAGTAAAAAAAATGCCAACCTGGAGCCTGATTGCAGGCTACTCTGAAAGACTAGAGAGTTACCAAGAGCGAACTGGCAAGTCAGCGCAACGCGATCGCACAAGCTAAGTTACTTTGGCAACGGCTCTCTAAGTTAGTCTCAAGAGTGGGGTAAGGATGAAGCTGGCAGCACGAGTGGAGCAAGTACAGCCTTCTTTAACATTGGCGATCGCAGCTAAAGCCAAGGCGATGAAGGCAGAAGGAATGGATGTTTGTAGTTTGAGTGCTGGGGAACCGGATTTCGATACCCCGACGCATATCAAAGTCGCTGCCCAAAAAGCGCTAGACGAGGGCAAGACCAAGTACGGGCCAGCGGCGGGGGAACCGAAGTTAAGGCAAGCGATCGCTCACAAGCTACAAACTGATAATGGACTCAGCTACATGGCTGAAAATGTCATCGTTACCAACGGTGGCAAACATTCCCTCTATAACCTGCACATGGCGCTGATTGAGGCGGGGGATGAGGTGATTATCCCCGCTCCCTACTGGCTCAGTTATCCGGATATGGTGGTTCTAGCGGGTGGGACTCCGGTGATTGTGCAGACAGATGCCTCCACCGGCTATAAAATTACGCCGGAGCAACTCCGCTCATCTTGTACCGAACGGACGAAGCTCTTTGTCCTCAATTCCCCTTCTAATCCCACCGGCATCGTCTATACGCCAGCAGAGTTGGCAGCATTGGCAGAGGTGGTGGTAGAGAAAGATATTCTGGTTGTCTCCGATGAGATTTACGAAAAGATTATCTATGATGGAGTGCAACAGATTAGTATTGGTTCGCTGGGACAAGAGATTTTTGAGCGCACCCTCATTAGCAATGGGTTTGCAAAAGCCTACTCAATGACGGGTTGGCGAATTGGTTATCTCGCGGGTCCCGTAAAATTGATTAAAACAATGAGTACCATCCAAGGGCACAGCACCTCGAATGTGTGTACTTTTGCACAATTTGGCGCGATCGCTGCCTTGGAAAGTTCTCAAGAGTGCGTGGAACAAATGCGCCTCGCCTTTGCCGAACGGCGACAGGTAATGTTAGAGCGTCTCAACGCCATTTCTGGACTCAGTTGTGCCAAGCCTGACGGTGCTTTCTATTTGTTCATTAATATCGGCAAGACGGGTTTAACTTCTCTAGAATTCTGTGATGCTTTACTAGAATCTCAGCAAGTTGCTGCCATTCCAGGGATTGCTTTTGGTGCCGATGACCACATCCGTTTATCTTACGCGACGGATATGACCTCGATTGAGAAAGGCATGGACAGATTAGATAAGTTTGTGCGATCGCTAGTTTAGTCCAGAGCTGGGGAAAACGATCTCGTCACTCACTAACTGAACAAAATTGGTAAAGTAGCACCCGCGATTCTGAGGGTTTCTGGGATGCTACTTTGCGATCGCTTTGTCTAAAATTTGCCACGAGCAAAATACAAAGAAGCTGCTTTTTGTGATTTGCATCACATAAGTGGAAGATAGCGATCGCATTTATTAAGATTGCTGTCACTCAATCGAGTGCGACTTTAACTCTTATTGATTAGTTTCATCACTCATAAGGTTGATATGCGTCACTTTTTTTGTAGACAGCTATCACTTATCCCAACAGAGATTGCAGTGCATAGTAAGAATTAAGATACAGAATTTCACAAGCGGAGATAAATAAAATGTTAGTAACTTCCAATTTTATATATTCTCACAGCCGTTACTATGGCGATGTAAAACCAGAAAATTTAGTTTTTAATGCAAATCTACAAGAATTTGCTCAAAAAGCAACTTATATCAGTTGTCTGGCAAGCAATGGCAAAATTCCTCTAGAGAAAGCTTTCCAAGACCTTGAAATGCTTTGGAAACAGTTAGAAGATTCAAAAAAGCAGCTAGGTGTAGGGGAACATCCATTCCAAGTAGAAGGAGAAAACACTTAGTTTTAGTATCGGTGAAACTACCTTCACCGATACTACAAGCACAGGCGAGAGCGTTGCGCTGACTTGTCAGTTCTCACTCTTAAAAAACTGCTTTTTTACTTTAGCTTCTCGTAGGCAGCTAAAATAATTCTTTCTGTTTCCTCCCAATTAATACATTTATCTGTTACCGAAACACCGTATTTTAATTCTTCTAATTGGCTAGGAATAGGTTGATTGCCTTCGTACAAATTTGATTCCAGCATCATGCCAACGATAGAAGCATTTCCCTCCAATATTTGTTGAATAACATTTTCAAAAACTGCTGACTGTTTTTTATAGTCTTTATTTGAATTTCCGTGACTACAGTCAATGACAATTTTTGGAGGTAAATTAGCTGCTTTTAATTTTTCCTCCGCAATTTTTACATTTGCAGCATCAAAGTTAGGCTGTTTGGCACCGCCCCGTAAAATAATATGACCGTAAGCATTTCCTTTCGTTTTAAAAATGCTCACCTGTCCCGTTGCATTAATCCCTAGAAAATGGTGAGGTTTTCTAGCTGACTCCAGAGCATTTAAAGCGACTTGAACGCTACCATCAGTACCATTTTTAAAACCTACAGGCATTGAAAGTCCGCTTGCCATTTCGCGGTGAGTTTGCGATTCGGTTGTGCGTGCCCCAATTGCAGACCATGCAATCAATTCGCCAATATATTGTGGGACTATAGGATCGAGAGCTTCTGTAGCAGCAGGTAATCCCAATTCAGTTATTTTGATTAATAAACTCCGTGCAGTTAATAAACCCTTTTCTATGTGGAAAGAATCATCCATATCCGGATCGTTAATTAATCCTTTCCATCCCACAGTAGTCCTTGGTTTTTCAAAATACACTCTCATGATCAGCAGCAGCTTATCGTTCACTCGATCGGAGAGATTTTTTAGCCTATAGGCGTATTCTTCAGCCGACTTTATATCATGGATAGAACAAGGGCCAACTACAATAAATTTTCGACTATCTTTCCCATCTAGGATATCCTCTATTTCATTCCTAAAGTTTAAAACGGTTTTTTCTGCCTCATCTGTTAAAGGTAATTTTGATTTAACTTCATTTGGAGTTAAGAGAATATGCGAATCTTCAATATGAGTGTTGAATAATTGAGTTTCCATCGGGTATAATTCCTGATTTTTGTATACGTTAGGGATTGAAGTCCAAATGTAATGTTATAGACAGGGTGAAAAAATTCATCTAACTTAGATAAAAAAATTAATAAAAACGCTAAACCCTAGCTGCAAGGATTCCCCGAAGCACATCTTAGGGAAGCGATCGCTACCTGGATGCACCCTCACCAAGCTGAGAGCGATCGCTTCCCTGAATCTCTCCGGGTTGCTAAACCATCTATTTCAGCAACGGCAACTCCTCATCGATTTCCGCGATTTTTGCTGAGATGCTTGGAGTGCTAGCCCTCTCAGGTAGTTTTTCATGTGTTTTAAATCAACGAGTTTATCTTGTGTAGATTTCCTGTTTTGCCCTTACCAAGGGATACCTTTCAGCAACCACTGTTGTTTTTCGAGGCATAAGGCACAGATAGAATCCTCGATCTCTAGTAAAGTCGGTAATATCATTTCGTTTGTCCTGCCAATTTTATTATATTCAATCGCGCTCCGGCGCTCGTGGCACTCTCATCATGCAAATATAAGAAAGCGCGATCGCCCTACATACTGATAACCTAGCTTCTATTCCCTCTAGTTTTTCGTACTCAATATTTATGTATAAAAAAACTCACGGTGTTATTGCTGCTGGACATCAAAAAACAGCCGAAGCTGGAATTGAGATGCTCCAATTAGGGGGGAACGCATTTGATGCGGCGGCGGCTGCAATCCTAGCCTCTTGCGTTACCGAAACTGCGCTGACATCTGCGGGGGGTGGTGGGTTTCTTTTAGCCCATACTCAGGATAATCAAAATATTTTGTTCGACTTCTTTTCTCAAACGCCACAACAGAAAAAAAGTCAGGAACAGCTTAATTTTTATCCAGTTGCAATTAATTTTGGCGATGCAGTCCAAGAGTTCCATATTGGGCTTGGTTCAATGGCTGTTCCTGGAAACCTCAAGGGCGTTTTTCACGTTCATCAGAAATTAGGGAGATTACCTTTTAATGTGGTTGCTGAACCGGCAATCCGTTATGCAAAAACGGGTGTCGAACTAAACGATTTTACTTATTACTGTTTGACAATCCTCAGCCCTATGCTGCTTGGCTCTAAAGAGATGCAGCAGGTTTTTGCCCCAGAGGGGAAACTTGTTCAGCCTGGAGGAACAGTCTTGATGAGTGATTTTGCTGATACGTTAACTTATTTATCTGAAAGTGGAATTAGAGAATTTTACGAGGGTGACATTGCCCAACGCTTAGTCAACGATTGCCAAGATTATGGAGGTTACTTAACCTTAGAAGACCTTAAGAATTATCGAGTAATTGAGAGAAAGCCGCTGGTGATGAATTACCGGGGGAACACCTTCTTAACAAATCCTCCACCCAGTTCTGGAGGCATTCTGATTGCTTTTGCTTTAGAACTGCTTTCAAAAGTTGATTTAACTAATATAGAGTTTGGCAGTTCTCGCCATTTAGAAATATTAGCTCATGTGATGCGCCTAACCAATGAAGCCAGAACGGATAGATATGACGCTTATACTCATACAGAAGAGATTGCCCAAACTTTTTTATCATCTGAACATTTGGCTATTTATGAAGGTCAATTACCTGAAGTTGTCAATAAATGGGGAAGCACTACTCATATCAGTGTGGTTGATAGCGAAGGTAATGCGGCGAGTGTTACCACTTCCAACGGAGAGGGTTCTTCTTATGTGATTCCGGGAACTGGGATTATGCTGAATAATATGCTAGGAGAAGCTGATTTAAATCCGCATGGATTTCATAACTGGGAAGAAAATACGCGGATTTCTTCAATGATGGCTCCGACTATTGTACTTAAGAATAATCAACCAGAGATTGTTTTAGGTTCTGGTGGCTCGAATCGAATTAGAACTGCAATTTTACAAGTTATTTCTAATATTATTGATTTTAAAATGGACGTTGATGCAGCAGTAAATCATCCTCGCGTTCATTGGGAAAGTGATATTTTTAATCTTGAACCCGGCTTTAGCGAAGAAGAACTTAAAAATCTGATGCTTCCAGGTAGTAATGAATTGATTTTTTGGAAACAGAAGAATATGTTTTTTGGTGGCGTTCATAGTGTCATGGAAAATTCGGAAGGATTAATAACCGGCGCTGGCGATCGCCGTAGAAGTGGAGTCATCGCCACCTGCTAAAATTGCCTCTATCGCCACATTTCAAACCCGTGCAATCCTTCTGGCGTTTCGTACTCAACCGCTACCGCTTTCACCACAGCAGCGGGTGGCCCTTTGTGACACCATTGAATTACCTCTTCAACATCTGCCTCGCTTCCTTCAAAAACAGCTTCTACACGCCCATCGGGGAGATTCCGTACCCAACCGTTGACGCCTAACTGGATCGCTTCATCCAACGTTGAGAACCGAAAACCAACTCCCTGAACGGTTCCTGAAACGATTACGTAGGCGCGGATTTGCCCCGTCGGGGGTGATGAATTCTGCATCTATTTTTTCCTGTCTACGACAGCTTTTTAGCTCGAAAGTATTGCCTGGGTTCATTTTAAGCAGGAATGGCGTCAGCTATTGAGCTAACGCCATTTAATTCTTTAGCAGATTGTGTGGATGGTTAATCTAACCCGACCATTTTAATCGTCGTCATCATCGTCATGGTGTTTGCGGCGATGGCTGTGCTTATGTTCGTCATCATCGTCGTCATCATCATCGCGATGTTCACTACGATATCTATCTTTGCGATCGTCATCATCGTCATCATCATTTCCGTCACGATACCTATCGCGATCGCGGTATTCCCGATCTTCATTGCGATCGCGGTACTCCCGATCTTCATTGCGATCGCTATACTCCCGATCTTCATTGCGATCGCTATATTCCCGCTCTCGATCGCGGTACTCTCGATCTTCATTGCGATCGCGGTACTCCTGATCTCGATCGCCTCCTTCCCTATTCAAACCCGGTATGTTTCTGAACATATCGCCGATTCCCATAATGTCCCTCCAAAGTTAAGTTGAGAATTTCATTTATTAAAGCTGTCGTAATTCTAGAAGTTTGTCACAGGAATTTGGTCAATATCTCTTCCAACAGGTAGAGCTTCTCATCCAGAAGAAGCTTCGCAAACTTGCTTAACAATATGTTTTTCAACACCAAGGGTGCAAAGGTTTACGCAGACATACCCAGAGTTTAAACTTTCCTGTATGTACTTCTTGTGCTACCTTTTTTCTTTAGATGATTTTTTATTGTATTGGCAATTTTTGCCCTTTATAAGAAAGCTTTATAAAGTCTTATCGTCAATGACACTGAAACATTACTGAACTTAACGAAAAAGCTATCGGTAGTATAATTTTATCTTCAAAAAATATCTATCTGAGGAAATATTTTTAATGGTTAACGTATATATGAGTAATGTGCCAGTTATCGCAGGGCTATTTGAGCTTTCCGTAGATGCGATCGCGCTTACGCCCAGCCTGGGAATTGTCTCTCGCTTAATTACAGCCGCCTCTACAACTCCTGATGCCAAAGCGTGCCTATATTCTGCTGCTTTGGTACTGATATATACCTTAATTTCACTACCTATTGGATTCAAATTTGGTTTTTTAAAACTTGATGTAGAAACATCCTGGGAAATTATTATCGGTGTAATGGCGCGTTGTCTGTTGTCTCCCGCCATATCTGAAGAGTTATTTTTTCGGATCTTACTACTTCCTCACCCTACAGAAAAAGCTACCCCTACTACTCTATGGCTTTGGGGAGGTATTAGTTTAGCAATGTTTATCATCTACCATCCGCTAAATGCCGTAACTTTCTATCCCGATGGACTCCGAACTTTTTTTAATCCAGTTTTTCTATTCTTGGCAGCACTTCTAGGTGTTATTTGTACTCTTGCCTATTTTCAAAGTGGCTCTCTATGGATGCCCGTGGCAATTCATTGGCTAATTGTGGTGGTTTGGCTACTTCTATTGGGAGGATATAAAACCTTAAACTCGTAACATTTTTGTCTTGAATGTTTATCAAAATTCTTCAAGCAGTATGTAGATTTGATGGGCGATTGTTTATAATAATGCTCGTTAATATTGGCTAATTTATCCGAAATTTTAAAATTGTTTATTCCTGGCAATCTTTAAATTATTATTGCTAGTATCTAGATTGTAATAAGGTTTTTGTGGCATAATAAAACTGATAGGGAAGAACTGGTTATTAATAATAGTATTGAAAATTTATATTACTTAAGTCAATCTAAAGCGTGCCAACGTTTATTCAGTAAAATCTAATCCTAATTTAGATAAAGTATAGATAAAAAAATGGGTATAAAACCTTGACATAAGGCATTTTTTCAGCGTGGCGCTAGAACAAGCCTCAAACTTTTGCTCTTTTGCACAGTCTCCGGAAATTTAGCCTGACTGCGGTAGTCTAGTTAGGCTTGTCGTAGCTTAAAACAGAAGCTAAAGGGTGTTCTGCTTGGAATATAAGGTATCGCTATATGAAACAGTAGGAGAGATTCGATGACGCTGCAAGGCTCCCGTGTAGATAGGCGTACAATTCGCCAGTCAATTGCGAAAAGTCTAGCAAAAATCATTCAACTGCTAAATAAACAGACAATTCTGGTCTTGACACTCCTATTGTGTGCTGGAGTAGCGGGAGCTTTGTGGAATATGTCCCATCTCTCGTCAAACCTAATTCAATCACAAGCACTTCAGAATGCAGCCTTGTATGCCCAAGCGATAGAGGAAGCACGCACTCTCTACAGCTCCGAGATCCTGAAGCGGATAGAAGCAGTTCCTGAAATCACCATTACCGACAACTACACTGCTCTAGAAAAGGCAATTCCCGTACCAGCGACATTCTTGATAGAACTCAGTCACCGCCTCGTTCAAAAAAACCCTGGGATGTCAGTCCGACTTTATAGTGAGTATCCCTTTCGCCAGCGGCAAGCGACAGGTGGCCCCAAAGACAATTTTGAGTGGGAAGCGCTTCGCGCCTTGAGGCAACATCCCGATCGACCCTTTGTTCGCTTGGAGAAGTTTCAAGGGCGTTTGTCATTGCGATATGCACAAGCCGATCTCATGAAGGCTAGCTGCGTTGCTTGCCACAATACTCACCCGGATAGCCCTAAAAAAGACTGGAAAGTAGGGGATGTTCGAGGGATTTTGGAAATCTCCAGTCCTCTGGATGAGTTCATGGCAAAAACTCATGCAGGACTGCGAGGAACTTTCGTAATGTTAGCGCTCCTATCTCTATTGGGGCTGTTAGGAATTGCTCTGGTGATCGGCAGGCTGCGCCAAACTTCCAAGGAGCTAGAGTTGCGCGTCATCGAACGCACGGCGCAATTGCGAGAGTCAAATCAGCAACTGACGGTAGAACAGGAGAAGTCTGACAACTTGTTACTTAATATCTTGCCAGAGCCGATTGCCAGACAACTCAAAGACGGGCAAAGTAACATTGCCGATGGATTTGCTGAAGTGACGATTTTATTTGCCGATCTGGTTAACTTTACTCAGCTTTCAGAAAAGATATCACCGAAAGAACTTGTCTGGTTGCTGAACGAAATTTTCTCCGGGTTCGATCGCCTCACCGAACGGCATAACTTGGAGAAAATCAAGACAATTGGCGATGCCTACATGGTGGTAGGAGGTCTTCCCGAACCCCGACCCGATCATGCAGAAGCGATCGCCCAAATGGCAATCGATATGCAAAAAGAAATTGACCAATTCAACGCCAAACATCACCAAACACTCAGTATCCGCATTGGCATTAATACTGGCCCGGTAGTTGCTGGAGTTATCGGCACTAAAAAGTTCATCTATGACCTGTGGGGGGATACCGTGAACATCGCCAGCCGGATGGAATCCCACGGATTGCCAGGTGAAATTCAAGTAACGGCTACAACTTACGAATACTTACAGAATCGATATGCGTTGGAGCAGAGAGGCTCGATTCATGTCAAAGGCAAAGGAGAAATGGAAACTTACCTTCTAAAAGGGAGAAAGCGTGAGGTTTCCCTTACTTAAAGACTTGCCTTTTTTTGAATCACCGCTTGCCGAAATCCCAGCACAATCAAAATATTAGAAAGCGTCAGAAAAACCTCTGCCCCACCGTGCAGCAAATCGACATTCGCTAAGGACTCACCATAGGTAACTTTGGCATAAATTCCAATCGGAATCGTGACGCCGACAAAAACCAAGGTCATGTAGAAACCAATCAAGGCTAAACGCGGCATCTGCCCGCTTCGCGTCAGAAACCAGAGAAAGCCTAAATAGGGGAATAGAGAGAGTGCAAAAAGGGTTTCTTTAGACATTACCGTGATTTTGGAGAGATAATTGGCGCATCGTCTTTTTGATTAGCCACGGGTGATGAACGCCAAATCCACCAAGCAGCCGCCAAAAGGGTGAAGTTACCCAGCAAAGTCATCGCCGCCTGAAGCGTCACCAGCCATTCTAAGGATTTTGGGTTGTCAAAATAGTGCCAAGTGCAGGCACACATGGCACTGACTAATGCCGGTAGCATGGCAAAGGATAATCCCCACCAAGCCCGATTGCGAGTCACTTCGCCGTAGATCCAGATCAACCAAATGGCGGCAATCCACTCGATGACGCTGGAAACGTGAATAATCCAGGTAGGAATTGAGAGTGCGTGCATAAAGAAGTTTTTGAGGGTTGAGGTTGAAGTTTTGAATTAGAAGTCTTAACTCAACCCGTGCTAAGCACCGCTTCGCTAACATCATTCAAAACTCATCACTCTTTTTCTTATAGTACCGCTCAGTTTTGCTGGTAAAGTTTGAGCATGGGAATTCGAGCGGTTTTGTGCGGATATTATGGGCAGGGCAATGCAGGCGATGAGGCATTGCTGGCATCGCTGCTGCAAATGTTACCGCCTTATGTGACGCCGATCGTGCTTTCTGCGAACCCTAAAAAGACGCGCGATCGCTATGGCGTAGAAAGTTGCTCGCGCAAAGCTTTTTTCCCAGTGCAGCAAGCACTCCGTAAATCGGATGTTTTCATCTGGGGCGGTGGGAGTCTGATGCAAGACGCCACCAGTGCCCTAAGTCCCCTCTACTACGCGGGATTGATGGGATTAGCCCAGAAGCGGGGCTTAAAAACCATTGCTTGGGCGCAGGGAATTGGCCCTTTGAACCGCAATTCGACTCGCTGGATAACGCGAAAAGCGATCGCGGGTTGCCATGCCGTCAGCGTGCGCGATCGCGCCTCTGCTGCCCTGCTGATGGATTGGAAAATCCCCTATATCCAAGCCCCAGACCCGGTTTGGGCGTTAGACGCGAAGCCGGTGAAGGGACTGTGGGATTTACCAGCACCCAGAGTCGCCGTCACCTTGCGATCGCATCCCCAACTGACTCCCGCCCGACTTGATAACTTAACTCGCGCCTTGATTGACTTTCAAAAAGCTACTCAGACCTGCATTTTACTGGTGCCATTTCAAGCAAGTCAGGATCTAGCGATCGCTCAGTCAATTCAACCGCAATTACCCGGTGCCAGTCATATTTTTTCTCTCAAAGACCCTAGAGAATTGAAAGGATTATTCCAAGGCGTCGAAATGGCAATCGGGATGCGCTACCACAGCTTAATTATGGCGGCGGCACAAGAATGTCGCTGTTTTGCCCTCAGCTACGACCCCAAAGTTAGCTTGCTGATGGAAGAACTCAATATGCCAGGGTGGGACTTAACTCAATTGCCTGACGACCCCAACTTAATTAGTCAAACTTGGTTAGAACACTACGTCAACGGCGACCCACTCTCACCCCATCAAATACAATCTTTAGTCGATCGGGCACTGATGCATCGGGATTTGTTGAGTGATGCTTTAGGGGCAAAATAGTCCTGTCGGAGCGCAACGCCTTCTGCCCTAAGTTTGAAAAGTATTATTGTGGGGCTAACCTTTGCCAATCGCGTGCCAACATCCCGTAAACAACCAAATCTACAAAATGGTCGTATAACCAACAAGCTTGGCGAAGCGTTCCTTCATTGGTAAATCCTAGTTTCTCTGGAATCGCTCGACTTTTAGAGTTCTCCACGGCAGCGCGAATTTCAACTCGGTTCAGCTTCAACTCAACCAGAGTATGATTTACCAAAGTGCGACACGATTTAATCATTATCCCGCGTCCTTGGAAATTCTCGCCCAGCCAATACCCAATGCTAGTGGCCCGATTTTCCCAATCAATTTCGTGACATCCAATTGCTCCTGCCATTTTGCCCTGATACCAAATGCCAGCATGAAATCCATTATTGGCGGCAAATTGTTTCAATGCAGCCTCAATGAAAAACTTGTTATCTTCAGGACTTTTCGAGCCATCAACCCAGGGAAGCCATTCCCGTAGGGAGGTGCGACAAGAATCAACCAAAGCATAAACTTCTTGTGAGTGTCGCACCTCAAGCAATTTGAGTTCGATTTCCTCGGCGATGCGAAATTTGAAAATGGTAGAGTGACTCCGAGAGCGTCGTGGAATAATCTTAATTAGAATTATTGCAATCTAGGCGCTTTCTAAAGCTGTGAATTGATCGAGCGACAGCCAGTCCATTTCAAGCACCCATGACCTTCTCTTAAATCAGAGCAATGAGTGAAGCTGACACCCCCCAAGAAGCTAACCAGTCCCAGTCCTTCCCCGAATCAACCGATCCTCCCATAGACGAGCCTGTACAGAATGAAACAGATTCTAACCTCCATCTTGTACAGGAGACAGCACCAGCACAAGACGAGATCCTAGAAGTAATAGAAGTCGTCAGCTTAGTTCATCGCCCACCCGCGCTAGTGGACGATGAGGTGGGTGCCGCAAAGACAACTGATGATGGGGATGGGGTGCATCGGGAAAAGTCTGAGCCGCAGTCATCGCCAGCAGAGGCGGGAAATTTGTTTCCACTGTTGGCGGAGATGCGTCAGCGCAATCGGGACTTAGTCAGCCGAGTGAATCACCTAGAGAAGGCACTGGGGGATTGTCAGGAGGCGTTGCAATTGCAAAGACAGCGATCGCAAGCTCAAGAAAATATCCTCACCTCTACAACCCAGGAACTCAACGGGACACAAGAACAAGTCACCCGGATGTTCCGAGAACTAGAATCGTCTCATCAAGCTGCCCAGCGCCAACAAATCTTAATTGAAACCGTAACAGAACAGCTGGAAAACAGCCAAGAACGCATCGCCCAGCTAGAACGGGAATGTGCCTTCACCCAGCAACGCTATAACGAACAATCTCACGCGCTGTTGCAAAGCGAAAATACAATCCGCGAACTCCGTACCCGTTTGCAACGCCAGCAGCGCCAAACCCTGCAATTCAAGTCGGCGCTAGAAAAGTGTCTGGAAATGCCTCCCCCCACCCAAATCGAACCAGATACCAGAGCTTCTCCCACTTGGGCGCATCGCCATCTTAAAAACGCCCACGATTCTCAATCTCTCCTCCCCAAAGCGCCGCCGATTCAACCTTGGTCAGCGCAACCGGCATTCCAGGAAGACCCCGCCCAGAATGAGGAAGATTGGGAGATTTCAGTACCATCTCCGGCTTATGCACCGATTACAGAGGCAACTGCCTTCGTTTCGAGGGAATGGGAACCGTTAGAAGAAATACCCGCCTCTGAGAGCCTCGAAGCCACCGATGAAGAGGAGATATGGCAATGGGGAATGCTAGGCTCAGACTCCGATCCGCTCATGGATGATTTTCTCATGCCCCCTGAGCTGGAAATTTCTGATAACGACGATTTCAGCGATGAATTAGCGATCGCTTCTACCCAGGAAAGTATCGCGATTGAGAACGAACTGGAAGACCTGCTGCTGGCTGTCAGTTTCGAGCCAGATGAGAACGATGAAGCTGGAACGATCTATGCCCTAGAAAATACCGAATCAGCTTCTCCTTCCTCGTACATCTTTGAGCCTTCTGAACCAGAGGCAATCTGGTCAGAAGATGCGAGTGGAGACAATGCTGAGCAAGAAGAGGAGGTAATATCCCGCAGAGAATTTCCGGCTGCTGTGCCCACCCAGCGCCCTGATGCCATCCCCTCCCAACCAAACTGGCCTTCCCCTCTGCTTTATCCGACACGTCCCCCGAAAGGGCGGAAATCCTTGGCGTCGATAGAATTGCCAACGTTTCCCAGAAAAACTGGCGCGTAGAAATTAAAAATCAGGACTTACGCATTGAAAGCTTGAAATCTAGATCCCCCTAGCCCCCTTAAAAAAGGGGGCTTTTCCGGTTCCCCCTTTTTAAGGGAGTGGCAAGGGGGATCTCGGCGTAAGTCCTAAAAATACAAAATTAAACATTGTTCTTTTTAATTTTGCATTTTTAATTTTTAATCGCGACCCGCTCTGATGACGTTTGCCTCTGCTCTTTCCGCGTAGAAAGCTGATGGTTCTTTTGAGGACGCCCCATCCCAGCAGTGAGGGCATAGCTCTGAGCCAGCAGCCATAACCACAAAGCAGGATAGTGTTCTTCTAGTGAAGGTTGTAGACGCCGGAGGGCACCCGGAAACCAACCCCCCAGCAACCAAACAACTAGGGCATGAAGTGTAAAGCTGAAATAGCTGCCCAGCCAGCGGAAGATATCTTTAGCACCGGCGAGTTGCCAAATCCATAACAGCAAAGCTGGATTGATCCAAGCGGCTTTTAGCGCCAGTCGATTGAAGGTTAGCCAATTCACTCGGTCTTTAATAAACGTGTCTGCCACCTCTGGGGGTTCTGTCGCCAAAAGCCCGAAAAAGGTATTCAGCATCGAGTTAATTCGCTGCGGCGGTAAGTAGGTGCCGGTGGGAACCATCATGCCTTTAGAAAATAACCAGGTAACGGAGACGTTGCTTTGATAAGCGCGAATCTGATTTAAGTGATGGGCTTGGAGCAAGTCATGTTTGAGGGCGGTATCGAGAAGGTTGGTTAAACGGGAGAGATTGCGAACCAGGGAACCAAAGCCGGTAAAAACGAGGGGAGATTGGAGAGAGGCGGCATCGCCAATGCTAATAAGCCGATCGAAAGCAACCGTGCGATCGCGACTTCCAACACTAAAGTGACCCGGAATATACCCAAATGTCGGTTTTTTCCACACCAGCTTCTCCATATCGCAGCGGCGATACTCCGGCAAAATGTTGAAAAAATCTTCATACATTTCTAATAACGAGCCGGGGTTATCGGGATGCACTTGATGATAGTGGAATAAGTAGAAGGTCACTTCTTCACCTTCAGCGGGGAATAACTCCCAAATCAGCTGCCGTCCCCGCGAAATATCGCCGTGACTGTTCAGCACATCCCCGTATTGGGCATCCCACACCCCCGGCTCAAACCCGCTGGCAATCACAGCCCCAACGGTTGGGCAAACACTATCAAAAGTGCGACCCCCATTCAACTGCCACGCAATCGGCGAAGCAGTGCCCATCGCATCTACTAGCAGGCGTCCGCTAGCTTGGCGCTGAGCTTGGCTGGGCAGATGTTTCGCTTGCACGGTAACTTGCGATCGCTCAATATCCGCTCGGATAAACTCCGTCTCATCCCAAATTTCCCCGCCCGCTTTGGTGAGTTTTTCCCCACACAGACGCAGTAGTTTCTCGGCGTCCAATCCCACATTCAGCACCGTTGGGGTATGCAATACCTGTGCTTTTAGCTTGGGTGGATTATTGGCATCAAAGAATTTGTGAAACCCATCTACATACTCCGCGGCAATAATGCTTTCAAATTCCGCCGGGGTAAATAAGCCTAAATCAATCAAGCTTTGAAATTCATCGCGGGAAATGTTCCACTCCCGGTTCATGCGCCCGAAAGGGAGCCGTTCCAGTAATAGCACCCGGTAGCCGAGTTGAGCCATGACAGCAGCGTGGATGACGCCCAAGGCACCACCTACATAAATCAGGTCGTAGGAAGAGGACTGAGGGGAGAGGACTGAGGGGAGAGGACTGAGGACTGAGGGCTGAGGGCTGAGGGCTGAGGGCGCTTCGCCTTCCCGAAGGATGGACTGAGAGGGGAGGGAGGAAGAGTCAGTGAAGGCTTCATCTCCCTTTTGATTCCTGATTTCCCTGTCTCTTCGGAAGATAACCTGCGCTGGCTGTTTCGGATTGCGAACGCTCTCGCGCCAACGTTTCTCCCACCAATAGACGCGATTCAGGTCATATTCCCCGTTCGGCATTTTTTGAAAGAAGCGGACGGTTTCCGGGTAATCGTGAGCCAAAGCTTCAAAGATAGATTGCTTTGACAAATCAATCGCCGGTGGTTCTGGATATTGTTGGGGAAACCGGCTTCTCAGATTCGAGGTAAGTTGTTTCAGGATCTCTCTTTCACCGGGGATAGCCTGCTGTGCCCAACGGAAGACCTTCAGATACGTGGTTCGCTGCACCGACCAAATAAAAATTGAGAGTTCGGGTTGCGGAATCGCGGGATTTTGGGTTGTATCCGTTTTTTTAAGACTCTCAGGATTGGGAAATTGCAGTCTGATACCGTCAGGCGTGAACATTTTCTCCCCTGCTCCTGGATCGTACTCTTGTTGCAACCAGGCGCGGACGGCGGCTATATCCGGGGTAGGAACTTCTAAGTAAAGTATTTCTCTCATATTGGCGATCTGCATTAGGGAACCTATTCCTGAGAAAGACAGAGTGAACCGGGGTCAAAGTGCGCTAAACTTCCGGATACGAATTGCTTAGAATCGATTAAAAAACTTTACACAATTCTCATTTTCTTAATGTACAGGGGTGCAACTGTTGGACGGGCGGGGAACCGCTCACGACGAAAGCCCTGAGCGATGAATCCTTTAAACCCGCCCATAGACTATGACCTACGCCATGAATTATCCCATCCCAGCCAGTCCTCAAGAAATTGTCGCCTTGCGGCAAAAGCCCGTTGATGAAGAATTAGTGGCAGCAGCGATCGCTGGAGTCGTTCAAATTGCCCGTCAAGAGGGGCAGTCTTTAGACGAATTAACCGCTCAAGTGCTAGAAGAAGATAGTCTGCTGGATCAGGCACAAAGACACTGGCTTAGCGACATCGTTGCCCAAGCTTGGGCTAGCCTCTAGCAAATTAGAACCGCCAGATCATGCGCGAAATTGCCAAGCGAGTTATCTCCGTGTTGCCGCAGTGGTGGCGATCGCACATATTGCCCTTGTTATTTACGATTCCAGCAGCGGGTCTATTCGTTGCTGCCCTAGGGCTGTGGGGATTTGCCCAAATTGCTGACGAAGTTTTAGACAAAGAAACCCAAGCCATTGATACGGCAATTCTAGTGGTTATCAGAAGCCTGCACGCGCCGCTGCTCGATCGGCTAATGCTGGGATTCACATTTGTGGGAGAACCCACGGTGTTGCTGGTCATTTGCTTGGGCTTCGGGATTTGGCTGTACCGAGACGGTCGGCGAGGGCAAGCCATAACACTTGCGATCGCTGGAGTGGGTGCGGTTGGCTTAAACTATTTACTCAAAGTGGTATTTGGTCGCGCCCGTCCGGCGCTTTGGGATCGGGTCATTGATGTGGGTCAATACAGCTTTCCTAGCGGTCATGCGATGATTTCAATGGTTGTTTACGGCGCACTTGGCTATTTACTGGTCAAGCAGTTGAGTAAATGGCATATAGCGATCGCTAGCGGGACACTGCTATTGGTTACGGGTATTGGTCTGAGTCGGCTTTATCTTGGCGTCCATTGGCCTACGGATGTCGTCGCTGGCTATGCAGCAGGGATTGTGTGGTTGATGACCTGTATCCTCAGCCTAGAAATTTGGCAAGAATATTACAAGCCAGCCCCTCAAAAAACGCCCATCCCTAACGAAGAAGAATCCAATATCGCTAACCGCAGATAAGGGAAAACACAGCTCAATCAGGGTGTATAGGAATGAAATTAATGAGCAGTACAGTCTCTGATATCGCAGTAAAAACTATCAACGGTGAAGATAAGCAACTTTCCGAGTACGGCGGAAAGGTCCTTTTAATCGTGAATGTCGCTTCCCAGTGCGGCTACACGCCTCAGTACAAAGGATTAGAGCAGTTAAACCAAAAGTACCAGGATCAGGGATTGCGCGTTCTAGGATTCCCTTGCAACGACTTTGGAGCGCAAGAACCCGGTAGCAATGAAGAGATTGTGAATTTCTGCACGACCAACTACGGCGTCAGCTTTGAGATGTTTGACAAAGTTCATGCCAAAGGTCAAGAACAGCATCCGCTGTATGCTCGGCTTACCAGTGCAGTACAGCCTACGGGAAATGTTTCTTGGAACTTTGAGAAGTTCTTAGTCAGTAAGCAAGGTGAAGTCGTGGATCGATTTAATAGCAGTGTGAAGCCAGATTCAGCAGAATTGATTGCAGCGATTGAGCGGGAATTAGCCCAGTAAGTCAAGGAATTTATGTCTGTCCAGAATTTGTCAAACTTAACCGTTCAAGAAGCACATAAAATCCTCAAAGTTTTCGACTGCTTAAGGATAGATTCCAGTGAAGATGCACCGGATAAAGATTCAATTCGCCAAGCGCTACTTTTGGTAAGTGAGCTTTCTGATAACCAAATACTAGGGGTTTGTGCCGATACAACAGAGCAAGGGATTAAAGCTTTAAAAACCTATGCAATGGCTTTAGGTTATGAAGTCAATAAAGATTTAGCACCGATTGATGGCTCTGTTTATATTAAATTTAACCCCAAGACTAACTTGTGTTATCTCAATCCGTACATAGGAGAACATCGTGGAGTTTTGGTGTCCTGCCAGTCTGCGAATGAAGACGGAATTAACGAGATGTACGGTCATTTACCTTTAGATTTATTTACATCGAAATTTTCATGAACGTTGCAATCATCGGCTGTGGTTATGTGGGTAAGACAATTGCCCAATATTGGCGTCAGGAGTTAGGATTTACTGTCACCGCAACCACAACTTCTCCCGAACGAATTTCAGAATTAGAAGCAGTTGGCCAACGAGTCGTCCTTACAAAAGGTGATGATTTGGCAGGTCTACAATCGGTGCTGGAAAATCAGGATACTGTACTGCTGAGTATTGGAGCAAAAAATGCCGATGTTTATGAAGAAACTTATTTAAAAACTGCCCATAGCTTAGTCTCAGCCTTAAAACAAACTCCTTCAGTACGACAGCTAATCTATACGGGGAGTTATGCTGTCTACGGGGATAAAAATGGGGAATGGGTGGATGAAGAATCACCCGTTGCACCGGCTAATAAGAATGGTCAAATTCTCTGCGATACCGAGCAAGTATTGCTATCAGCATCCACTGAAAATCTAGGCGTTTGCATTCTCCGTTTAGGCGGGATTCATGGGCCAGGTCGTGAATTATCCAAAATATTCAGTCGAGTTGTTGGTACAACTCGCCCAGGAAATGGCGAAGACCCAACAAATTGGATTCACCTAAATGACATTGTTGCTACTATCGAGTTTGCCCGCAAGCACAAATTCCAAGGAATTTATAATTTAGTAGATGATGCACATTTGACTTATCGAGAACTTCTTGACCGCGTGTGCAAGCAACATAATCTACCCAATGTTTCTTGGGATGCATCCCAGAAAAGTGTTCGACCTTATAATGCGCGAGTGTCAACTCAGAAGCTAAAAGCAGCCGGGTTTCAATTGAGTCATCCGGAAACGATATAGCAATCTTATTGGAGTTATGAGAGGCCATCGATTTAGATTCCCGACTTCTTAGAGAAGTCGGGAATCTCGGCTTCACTGTATGCAAATTTCCAACTTTCCCGTTTAAAGTAGGCTAGGGGATTTAAGCTTGTACAATTTGCCCTTTGATTCCTAAACTTCTTTGAAAAGGAGAACAAGAAAAAGGTAATTGTTAAATTTTAAATATTATGAAATACGCACAATAAACCCTGAACGATGAGTTTTGTATGCTTACCGAATCTTCTCGAATGCAGGCGGTGCAGTCGCCAATTATTCCCGTTGTTGGGGAATTGATTCGTAGCTGTCCGGGAACGATTTCCTTGGGACAAGGCGTTGCTTATTATAGTCCGCCGCCAGAAGCGATCGCGCAACTGTCCCATTTCCTGGCAGATCCAGAGAATCACAAGTACAAACCCGTACAAGGTATCTCGCCGTTGCTGGAGGCGATCGCTCAAAAATTAAAATTTGAGAACGCGATTGACATGAATGCTGAGAACTGCATTGTAGTCACGGCTGGCAGTAACATGGCGTTCGTGAATGTGGTGTTAGCGATCGCAAATCCCGGCGACGAGATTATTCTTCAAACGCCTTATTACTTCAACCAAGAGATGGCAATTACGATGGTGGGTTGTCGTCCGGTTCTGGTCGCGACGGATGAGAATTATCAACTCCGTCCGGAGGCGATTCGGCAAGCAATTACCGAAAAAACGCGGGCAGTTGTCACAATTTCACCTAATAATCCCACGGGAGCCGTGTATTCGGAAGCAGCATTACGCGAAGTGAATCAAATTTGTCGCGATCGCGGCATCTATCACATCAGCGATGAAGCCTATGAATATTTTACTTACAACGGCGTGCAGCATTTTTCCCCAGCAGCGATTCCAAACAGCCACCCCCATACAATTTCCCTCTTCTCGCTGTCTAAAGCTTACGGTTTCGCATCCTGGCGCATCGGGTATATGGTGATGCCGAAACACCTCCTCATCGCCGTCAAGAAGATTCAGGATACGATTTTGATTTGTCCCCCGGTGATTTCCCAGTATGCCGCATTCGGGGCATTACAAGCGGGAGTAGGCTACTGCAAGGAAAAGCTAGAAGCGATCGCCTCTGTGCGAGAAATTGTCCTCAACGAATGCGATCGCATCCAACATTTATGCACCATTCCCCCAGCAGATGGAGCTTTTTATTTTCTGCTGAGAGTCCATACAAAATTACCTGCAATGGACTTGGTAGAAAGACTGATCCGCGAACATGGTGTCGCGGTTATTCCAGGTACAACCTTTGGCATGGAAGACGGGTGTTATCTGCGCGTTGCCTATGGTGCCCTGCAAAAAGAAACCGCAGCCGAGGGGATTGGGCGATTCGTGAGGGGTTTGTCAGCGATTTTAAGCGCATAATCGTCAAGGGGGCATTTAGCGAAGAATTACACCTTTTTGCCATGAATTGCAAGGAATATTGACGGAAAGCATGAATAGCCAAGAAAAATCCTCTTTAATTATCGGCTGCTGGCAACTCGACGATCGCAGTTGGAAACGAATTCCAGAAACCGATATTGCCCGTGCTTTGGATATTTACTTAGCGCTGGGTACTACTCATTTTGATACCGCAGACATCTACGGACGCAGCGAAAGTGTTCTCGGTCGCTTGCTCAAAGGAAGCGACTGCACCATTTTGACCAAAGCCGTCTTTTTCGACAATATTCCGAATCCAACACAAATTCGCAGCAAAATTGAGAATTCTCTCCGCAATTTGCAGCGCGATACTCTCGATTGCGTACAAATCCACTGGCACAATCCAGGATTAGATTTTGCCTCTACTTTTACTACGTTCGCAGAACTTTTAGAACAAGGTAAGATTCGCAAACTTGGCGTTACTAATTTCAACACGCCGATGCTGGGAAAAGCTTTGCAATACGCCACAATCAGCACTCATCAAGTTCAATACAGCTTAATTGACCGACGAGTAGAAAACTCAATGCAAAGTCTATGTCTCCAGCATAATATTGCTTTGTTGCCCTACGGTCCTCTAGCAGGCGGCTTCTTGTCAGATAAGTTCCGGGGTGTTGCATCACCCCCAAGCGAAGGCTCTCACGCTCGTGGCTTCTACTACAACAGTATGATCCGCGCTCACGGCGGCTGGCAACTTGTCCTAGAGATGCTAGACACGTTGGCACAGGTGGCAAAAAAATATGAGAAAACAATTTCTCAGGTAGCTTTAAACTGGGTTAAACAACAGCCTAGTGTAGCTGCTGTCATCTCAGGCTTTACTCAAGATCGTCAGCAGATTCACAAGAATGTAGAAGCTTTGAGTTTCCAATTGGACAAGGACGATCTGCAATTGCTTTCAGAGCGTTCATCTACCCTATTCAAGCAGCCGGGAGATATTTATTCTTACGAGCGATAGATGAGCTGAGCTTTGCTAGGAGGCACTGTTAAGTTAACTCGAAATTTAGCTCGTCAAACCGAAAAATGAGCAGAGTGCATCCCATTTTTCTAAAAATAAGCTTACAGGCTGAAACCTGCTCTTGTCAGGCTTCATTGTATAGCTGCGATTTTAGCTATCAGGCGTTTTTACTCTAATTGGGATGCTCCTAACCTTAATTGCTTTCTGGATAACTATGCAACCCTTATCTTCAACTCAAAATTCACCAACTGAAACTGAAACCGTAACTCCTACGCAGTTTTACACTTGGAAAAACTATCGCTGCGCCTACGAGTTTCATACTGCAATTAATCCGAATACAAATGACGGGACTCCCCTACTATTGATTCATCCCATTGGGGTAGGATTATCCCGAAAATTTTGGCAGCGATTCTGTCGAGAATGGTATGAAGCGGGTCGCCGGAATCCAATTTATAATCCAGACTTACTGGGATGTGGTGAGAGCGATATGCCTCATGTGGCTTATAGTCCTCTTGATTGGGCACAGCAATTGCAACATTTTTTGCAGACTGTAGTAAAAAAACCTGTGATTGTAGTGGTTCAAGGGGCTTTGCTGCCGGTAGCAATTGAGTTAGTTCGTCTAGAAACGAATTCTAATTTTATTCGAGGCTTGGTGCTGGCTGGCCCTCCCGCTTTGACATTGCTTGCTAAACCTAGAGAAAATTGGCGGCAAAAACTTACCTGGAATCTGTTAGACTCTCCTTTTGGGAGTGCCTTTTATCGCTATGCGCGGCGCGAACAGTTCTTACGTTCTTTCTCAACTAAACAACTCTTTGAAAAGGCTGATTCAGTCGATCGGGAGTGGCTGGAAACGCTGGAGAAAGGTGCGACAGATCCAGAGACTCGCCATGCTGTTTTTTCCTTTCTAGCAGGGTTTTGGCGGCAAGATTATCAAGACGCGATCGCATCTATCTCTCAACCCACTCTAGTAGTCGTCGGCGACACGGCATCCAGCATTAGTCAAGCTGGCAAAGGCGAAACTCCCGATGAACGCTTGGCTGACTATCAGAAGTCTTTACCTAATGCTGAGGGTATCAAAATGTTAGGTCGTAATGTTCTACCCTATGAGTCAACAGTTGAATTCGTCAATGTAGTTACCAATTTTGTCACTAAACATTCTTAATTAATTACATCAGAGGATGCTATCTAATGTCCGATGCAATAACGTCTGAAATAAGCGATCGCATTTGCGCTCACATGAACGACGATCATGCTGATGCTGTCGTTCTTTACGCCCAAACTTATGGTAATTCTCCCGATGCTGCAAAGGCAGAAATGGTTTCAGTAGATCCAGAAGGTATGAATCTCATGGCACAAGTCAAAGGTTCGGATGTGCCGATACGCATTCACTTCGATCATATTCTCAAAGATGCCGAAGATGCTCACCATACGCTCATTGCAATGGTGAAACAAGCGCGTTCTCATTCAAAATAGTACCAAAAAGAACGTTGAGTAGGGTGGGCATTGTCCACCTTACTTTTATGCTCGTAAAATTTAAACTTGTTGATTAATCTGTGACTTATCTAGTCCCTCTTTTATCCAGGTAATGCACTCTTGTTCAGTTCCAAATATTTTTGGCGCGGCAACATTATTTAAGTTATCAGATTTATAATGATCGTAAAAATATTTACTTGCTAATTGATAAACAATAATCAAATTATCTTGATAAATGTATCTATTTTTAAAATAATCGTTTTGGCTAACAACATCTGAATTCTCATCTAGATGTTCTTTGGCTGCCTCAATAATCCTATCAATGCAACTTGAATAAATACCAGCCGGATTTTCCAATTTATGAAATCTACCTTTATGCCCTAATTCAGAAAGTAAAGTATAGGAGTAAATATTTTGACCATCCGCCATTCCAAAAACAAATGGGATGATCAGATATCCTTTATGAGAGACTGAGTTTTCGTAGAGTAACCGGCTCATTTTTATCCTCCGTACTAGCTATTTCACCCTTCATTTCTTCAAAACGGTGTGTTCTTTCTCAAAAGAACGGCATCCTTCGGCTTTTTCATATACGTCAGCGCGATCGCACTCAATAATCTTCCCTGTAAATACTTTTGTAGCGGCAAGTTTAACCAAATTTTCACCTAAAAACATGGCAACAAAACAATCTGTATCTTTAGTTAAAACTGACTGAATTGCTAGTTCCGAAATATTGCAAGCATTCGCACAAAAATTATTCAGATTTAGCAGTATCTGGCTGAAAGTAAAGAGCTGATTTATATAACACTTGTTCTTGGTGGGTTTCTAAAGTGCAATCCGACAGCGGATAAGCCACACAGGTAACAGTATACCCAGCCTCTAGTTCTTTTGGACGTAGAAATTTTTGTTCGCTTTGGTCTACTTCACCACTCACCAACTTGGCGATACAAGCCGAACATTCCCCTTGCTTACACCCAGAAGGTAATCGAATGCCCGCATCTTCAGCCATATCTAGAATATACTGATCGTCTGGCACGGAGATGGTACGGTCAAGCGCGATCGCTGGATTTACCAGCCGGACTTGATAAACTGCCATTAAAACGACTCCTTTAAAACTCGTATCCTCTGTCAAGCCAATAGTGCCAGTCTGCGATTGCTTCCAAGGTTTCGCTATCAGCATCAATCGGTTCTATTTCTGATAAACGAGCCGAGAACGTATCTTCACCTGTAGCATCTTTGTAAAGCACTTCCACAAACATATCGTGCAAGCATTCATCTTCTGATGACATTTCCACTACCTCAACTTCTTTGCCTTCAGGTGAGGATGATTTGCCTCCCTTTCTCACCCACTTAGCTTTAAAGGGGAAGTTAAGATTATCGTTAAGGTAGTAGTACCATCCCATCGCCTGTTCTTCTTCGTCATAGGCATCGACGATTATTTCCATTGCAATGCGATTCTCTCGGATTTCGTCTTCCTCAACGTTAGGCATAAGACATTAGCTCCGGATAATTAAACTTTGAATATAATAAATCTTTCGAGCGATCGCGTCCTCAATTCTCCTCAACAATTGTCGTCACGATGCTCTATTTGCTGCCTTACCCAAGCGCGAAAAGACCGAATCATGGGGATTTCCCCAATTCTTAGACTTTCTTCCAGAAACCCTGGAATTTCTGTTGTTAAGGGTAGATTTGCAAAAGTAGGAGAGACAGTGCAAGGAACATACACTTCGTCTCGCAATTGATAAATTTGCATCACAGGTTCGTCATAACGCCAAACTTCCGGAACACCCAAAGCAAGATAAATTGAAAGTCTGTCAACCGAAGCGCTGGTATAGTCCACCTCCACTGCTAAGTCAGGAGGTGGGTCAATCGTTAAGTCAATATCCCTTTTCTGTCTGATTAGCGGTTCATTTTGAATATAAAAGCAAGAATCCGGTTCAACACCCCGCTGTAAGTCTGGACGCTTACAAGTGAGAGATCCAGCACTTCTGAGGTTGAGGTTCAGTTCCTCAGCTAAAGCGAAAACCAAGTGTTCCAGCAGTCTATTGTTATGCTCATGAGGCATCAGAGGAGTCATTATTTCCAGCGTTCCGCGATCGTAAGCCAGCCGAGTGTTACGATCTTCCCCCATCTCTGCAAGTATTGTTTCAAAAGTCTGCCAACTAATGTTTCTAAGTACACCCCGCCCTTGAGTGGTTTTCGTTGTCGTCACCATAGGACTTAACCCCGCGTTTTCTACCAAGATATCAAGTTGAGTAGGCAGTGTGGATGCGTGAAGCGAAGCGGCTGCTTTCTTGGGCGTCGCATTCTGTATCTAAAGAACGTTGCTGTCAGCAATATTATCAGTAAGATTATTTGATAATCTCTCATGCTGCATACGTAGTTGATAAAGGAGTAAGTTCTGTGACTACCCTAAAAGTGTTATCAATCGCTTCTGCTGGTGCAGTGTTTATTGTTGCTGGTATCGCGGAAACTGCCGCTGCAAAGTTCAGCGATGCTCCTTTATTCAACGATGTAGGTAGCTACAGCACAACAATCTCCGCTAATAATGACTTAGCCGATATTTACTTTCCAAACCCATCAAACCTTAAAACTGGCAACTATTCGTTTCCCATTGCGCTGCTCTTGCAAGGTGCGAATGTTGATAAATCAAATTACACAAATTTTGCTAGTACAGTAGCAAGCTACGGATTCGTAGTAGTTGTACCCAATCACCAGAAGTCACTGCCAGAGTTAGGATTTACGGGACTTCTACCCGAAACGTCACAATTAAACGCCGTTCTAGCACAAATGGTGAAAGAAAACTCTAACTCTACTTCACCTGTTGCTGGCGTTATCAATACACAGAAACTAGCCTTACTCGGTCATTCCCAAGGGGGTGCTGTCGGACTATCTGCTATTGCCAACCTCTGCCTTCCTATTTTATGTGAAGGCTCCTTCAGCCGACCTAATGAACTCGTAGCAGGAGCGTTTTTCGGTGCAAATTTACGGAACTTCAATACTCAAGAGTTTATTCCCATCAACAATTCAAAAATTCCCACTGCTCTCTTACAGGGAAATCTTGATAGTATTGCTCTTCCTGTCAACGCCCAAAAAACCTACAATCAGATCCAAAATCCTCCTAAAGTATTGATTACCATTTTGGGTGCTAACCACTATGGCATCACAGATACGAACAACCCCATAGGTGCAAGACCAGACAGCAACACTCCGACAGTAACTCAAGATGTAGCAGTAGAAACGGTAGCTCGCTGGAGCGCACTTTTCTTGCGTGCCAGCGTTCTCGATGACAAAGATGCTTTTAATTATGTGTATTCTACAGGGGATGCTCTCGATGCAAATGTGAATGTAACTAGCCAATCAAAGCCAGTTCCTGAATCCTCTTTGACATCTGCATTGATGTTGCTAAGTGGTTTTGGTGCAGTGTTTGGACTGAAGAAAAAAACACAGCTAAATAGTTCTAAGGGAGCCAAATATTAGGTAAGAATGTTTTACCGAAATTACGTATGCTTTGGTTAATTGACCGACCAACTTGAATATGCGGCTCATCCGCCTCTATTGGTAGAATCAAAGCCTTACTCCCACGCCCAAAGCGAGAAATAACCAAATTTGCCGCTTCCAAACCAGTGACATAAGCCTTTTCTTGCGACCAAGAACCGTGACGAGTCACAATCCAATCACCGCTCATAAATACATTCTTGATACTTGTCTCTCCGGGTAACATATACTGATAGCTACCAGGGAAAAAGTGAGTCACTGCACGCGGTAAGCGGATTACACTACTATCGATTACTTTCGCATCTCGAAAAGCCGGGATACAAGTTGCTAAATCTTGTTGTACAAGCGAAACGATTTCTTCATCATTTAAGGGAAGAAACTGATTGGCGTGATAAAAATCTGCTTCAATAACTGTCCCTGGCTCATCGCGGTACTCATCATGTATGGCATTTAAATCGAAAAACGTCCATCCAGTTGTTGCATTAAAACCAAAACAGGCATTGGAAGGACGAGGAATATTAATTTTGCGGTTAAACCATAGGCGAGTTGCCAACACATCAACCGCGCCCAAGTTGTGAATATCTCGAAATTCTTTACGGTTTTGTAAGCTGGGGCTACCAGACACAATCTTCTTCATGCCACTGATACCAACAGCAAAAATAATCGCATCTGCCTCAAAAACTTCATCCCCACAGACAACTGCTGTCGCTTGATTATTGCTATCAACAATTACGTCACTGACTCGTCGATTAGCGAGTAATTTTGCCCCTGTTTGTTCAATCCGCTCCACCCAAGGCCGAAATATCATCTCACCAACCGTTCCGCGACACCAGACGACATCAAAATCGGGTTGGTGAGCCAAAATGAAGTAATAAAGCATACCCAGCGCGGCAGCGGCGGAACATTGCTCTCCAGGGGCAAATAAACCAACCAGCAGCATCGGCTCAAAGGAATCGCGGTAAAGCCGCGCCGAAACCCCAAAATCTTTGAAGAGTTCTCGCGCCGTTACAGAGTCATAGCGTCGCCAAGCTTCGTCGCTATTGTCAAAATCAATAACTGCGTAGAGTAGCGGTAAAGCTGATAGGCGATCGCTTAATGGCAACCGTTTAAATTGCGTGTAGAGAAAAGTTCCAAGTGGAGTGGGAAGCCGTGGTAAGTCTTGGAAAATGGGAGATTCGACTTCTAAACCGGCTGGAGAATACTGGGAGGAACGAGTCCAAGGCGTAAACGGACTCAGCCCTAATTCCTTTACCAAAGAAAAGATATTTCGGTAAGGATACCAGAAACCATGAATCCCCGCTTCTACAGAGCGCCCCCCTGCGGTCTTCCAGCCCGCCACCAAGCCACCCGGATAGGGGCCAGCTTCTAGAAGGGTTACGTCATAGCCTTGACGCGCTAGGTGGTAGGTAGCCCCCAACCCTGCCCAACCAGCACCAACGACGACTATTTTTGGGGTTTGTGTTTCTGTTGGCATCGCGCACATCTCCATTCTGTTTTCAGGATGACAAGAACCCCACCCTCAACCCTCCCCGCAAGCAAGGAGGGGGCGAAGAGGAGCTTTTCTGTGGGGGCGAACCGATTGAAGGGGTTTTATTAGTTACACCTAGCTTCTCAGTTCGTTGAGTTTGGCTCTGATTGTCTCTATTCTTTTACGGTTCACGCCCAAATCCGACTGTCCTAGGCGGGAGGCTGAACGGACATGGATCGTTTTTGCGCTTTCATCGAGATAAAATTCCACGTCATCGACAAACCCCATCAGCGCACTAGTGAATTCTGCGTAGAGGTAATTCTCCGTTTCAGTGATAATTTTGGTTTTCGGGAGGGAGTTGATAACTGTTTTGAGATTAGCGATCGCCTCCGTTGGGGAAGAGTTGTAGGTCAAAGGCTCAATTTTATTCTGGGCATTTTGGCTTTGACTGCTGACACAGTTGGGCGTACTAGGGCAAGGCGCTAGTTGGCCTGACTGGACACCGAGATTAGTGGGTGGTTTTCCGGCAAACACGATCGTTCCTCCTGACAAAGCGGTAGTTGCCCCTATCCAACAGATAGCTGCTAAACATAAGGATAGAGAGATTAGAAGCCAACGCGACCGATTGGAAGTGATATTCATGAATGAATTTTCTATCAATTCGTTACTAGAAGACCTAAAAAATCCTGATGAAACCGTCCGCTATGAGGCTACAGCAGAGCTGTGGCGCGTCTGGTTTCATCAAAAGGGAGCGGTAGGGTTTGAACTACTTGGGCGAGCGCAGGCAATGCTGGAGGCAGGAGAGCTTGCCAAAGCAGAGGCGTTACTCACCGATCTGATCGAGACTCAACCAAATTTCGCGGAAGCCTGGAATAGACGAGCCGTTCTTTACTATATTCTCAGGGAGTACAAAAAGGCGCTCCAAGACTGCCAGATGGTGGTTAAGCTCATCCCGTTCCATTTTGGGGCGCTGCATGGGATGGGGTTGTGCCATATCGGACTGGGGGACTACAGCGCTGCTATTCAAGCTTTTCGACAAGCGCTGGAAATTCAGCCTTACGCCTTAGAAAATCAAAGATTGATTCTTGAATGTACCGCACAGCTGAGCTAAGAATTTAAGCTAAGAACGATTCAGCTACAAGCAACAGCACTTGTTACTCAAAACACCCATACATAAGAAGTTTGGCAGTAAATGGCTCCCTGACGGGGAGGGAATAAACTCCAAAAAAAACCCGGTCGCTGCTAAGACGACCGAGCCAATATGCTATGCGTTTAATGAAGCTCATTTTCAGGCGATCGCTTGTTACGCCGGGAAGCAACGCCGAATCGGATCGGTCATCTGTTCCTCAAACAAAGACAATCATTCGCCACGAAGTTTATTCACCGCCACTTTTTTGTCTCAAATGGTGAACGAGAGCGTTTAACCCCAGGCGGTAACTCTCTGCACCAAAGCCGCTGATTTGTCCAATTGCAATGGGTGCGATATAAGAATGATGTCGGAAAGCTTCGCGTCGGTAAATATTACTCAGATGCACTTCTACAGTCGGAAGGTTAACAGCCGCGATCGCATCCCGTATCGCTACGCTGGTATGAGTATATGCTCCAGCGTTAATTAAAATTCCTTGGTGCTGCCCAACGGCATTCTGAATTGCATCCACTAAGACGCCTTCATGATTTGACTGTAAAGTAAAGACCTTACAGTCGAGCGTTTGCCCTTCTTGTTCTAACAGGCGATTAATCTCATCCAACGTCACAGAGCCATAAATCCCTGGTTCTCGGAGTCCCAATAGGTTTAAGTTTGGTCCGTGCAGCACCAGAACAGTAACTATGCCCAAGGTTTCAGCAGCAACTCAATAGACTAACTACGACGGCGCGACGATCTCTCATTCACTGGAATTGGAATCAGTTCTGGTTCCGGCTCAGCTTCCGGTCCCAGGAGCGTTTCGATGAGCTTACGTGCCCATTCTTTGAGCTTTTCCAACACATTTTCTATATAGTCCATTGAATTGAAAACTCCTGCAATACAACCAGGATGAGTACTTAACAACAGGGCAAACGTGAGAGTTTATGAATCCTATTGTGGTTAAGATTTATTCTAACCCTAGCACATGGAGAAACAGGTGAGTAATCTCACTATGGATGTGTGTGACCGGGCGGCGTCTATCCGTCTTAAGACACATCCGCCGTTAATTTTTTCTTCAACATTGTTCGCCGCAGTTGGTCAAGGGCAATTGAAGCGCTGGCGTACCGAATCGAGTCTCGCTCTCGATTTTGACCCAGCTGGTGCTTAAAACTTTCTACCGTGTCATCCGGCCCCGCTAGACCAATATAGACTAATCCCACCGGCTTGGTTTCCGTACCACCTCCTGGCCCAGCAATCCCTGTGATACTGAGTCCCCAAGTGGTTGAGAGACGTGTTTTTACACCTACTGCCATTTGCTTGGCGACCGCGTCGCTCACCGCACCGACCTGGGCTAAGTCTTCTGGATTGACACCCAAAAGGGAAATTTTCACCGAGTTGTCATAAGAAATGACGCCGCCCAAAAAATAATTGGAACTCCCGGCGACACTGGTTAGCATCTGCCCCAAGCCTCCACCCGTACAGGATTCTGCCACCGAAAGCGTTTCCCCGGCTTCTTGCAACAAAAAGCCGACAACAGAAGCAAGAGTGTCAGTGTCAGTGCCGTAATAATCCAGCCCTCCTATCTGCCGCAGTTGTTGCGCCACTGGCTTAATCAGTCCTAGCGCTTCCGGTTCTGACGCCGCTCTTGCCGAGACTCGCAGCCGCACCTCTCCGTGAAGGGCGTAAGGAGCAACGGTGGGGTTAGGGAGGTCGAGAAACGGCGCGACTTTTTCAGCTAGAGCCGATTCCGCAATTCCCCAGAACTTTAACATCCGGCTGTAGATGATTTCTTTGCCCCAGCCTTGATTCTTGAGAAAGGGGACGGCGGTTTCCTGCCACATCCGCTTCATTTCTGAAGGGACGCCGGGGAAAGTCAGAATCGTCAGACCCGTGCGGGGTTGCCAGATAATGCCGGGGGCTGTACCGCCTGGATTGGGTAAAACTGAGGCGTGCTGGGGAATGAGCGCTTGTTTCCGATTGCTGGGGGTCATCTGACGCCCCCGCATAGCGTATTTGCGAGTAATGTCTTCGACGATTTCCGGTTGTTCTACCAAGGGAACGCCAAAAAAATCAGCGATCGCTTCCACGGTCAAGTCGTCGGGAGTGGGACCCAGACCGCCAGTAAAGATCAGCAGATGGGATCTCCCAACAGCAATCTCCAACACCTGCTTGAGACGTCCAGGATTATCTCCCACCACCGTTTGATAGTAGTGGGGGATTCCCAGAGAGGCTAGTTGCTGCGCCAAAAATTGGGCGTTGCTATTGAGAATATCGCCGAGTAGCAGTTCCGTACCAACACAAATAATTTCAGCACTCATGCAAAAGTTTTTTATTTTTTAATTTTGTATTTTTCCTCATTCCTCACTCCTCATACGCGAATTTCGCCAAACTTGCCAGCTGGTATACCCCAACAACAACGTTGCACCCATCGCATAAGCAAGTCCGCTTGGTATTTTAGCCAAAGCTAGGGCTAAACTTCCCACCCAGAGCGTCAAAGCGTAGATAAACAAAACTATTAAACGTTGTGGCAGACCCGCTTGCAGCAGCCGATGATGCAGATGAAATTTATCGCCAATAAAAGGCGAATTGCCACGCAACAGCCGTTGCACAATCACCGCTGACATATCCACAATTGGCACAGCCAGAATCAGGTAAGGCAGTAATACCGCAGTGACAGCAGTGCTTTTTACTAAGCCAATTACGCCGACACCCGCCAGAGTAAAGCCCATAAAATAGGCTCCGCCATCCCCCATAAAAATCTGAGCGGGGTTGAAATTATATCGAAGAAATCCCAATGAGCCACCGGCAAGCGCTGCGGCAATCAGTGCTGCCGCCGGTTGGTTCATAAACAAACTTACAATCAGCATCACCACGGCAGCGATGCCAGAAACACCGGCAGCTAGACCATCTAGACCATCAATCCAATTGATGGCATTAGTCAGACCGACCAGCCAAATGACGGTAATCGGCCAGCTAATTGTGTCTGGCAATGTGACCAGTCCAGCAAAGGGAACGGTGAGGAAGTCAATTTGGACGCCGAGGTGCCAAGCCCAGCTGGCAATGATAATTTGCAGAAACAGCCGCAAGAAAGGCGACAAACTAAACAAATCATCGGCTAAGCCAACCAGGAAAAAACCAAGACCACCCAAGATAACGCCCCAAACTTCTAGGGATTTCTCTGCGCTCAAAGCGCCAAATCCCCCGGTTCCCCAAACAATCAGTAGGGCAATAATGGTGCCTGCAAAGATAGAGACACCTCCCACCCGCACGATAGGATGCTTATGGACTTTGCGCTCACTGGGTAAATCAACCAGTCCCTTTTGGAGGCCAATTTTGTTCACAACGGGTGTTGACCAGAGGACAACACAGGCAGATACGAGAAAGGCAACCAGGTGATACAGCTGGGGGGGCATCTGAAATTAAGTAGGGTACTAGACATCAGAAGGGAGAAATTAAAAAAAGCTGTTAGCTGATTGCTAATCGCTATTGATCTTTCATCCTTCAAAACAATCGTCAGGCAGAGTCTACTACATTTCAGACGGGAAGAGGCAGAGGGGGATGGGGAATTAAGCGGGGGAATGGGGAGTAGGGGCATAGCCGCCCTGACTATGCCCCTACGATTTTTATGCCAAGGCTGGTACGGGAATTGTCAGGTGGGGGTACAGGGGGAAGCGATCGCATAATGCTGCCACTCGCCGCCGACATTCCGCCGCCACTGCTTCCTCTTCTGGATTCAGGAGCCGTTCGGCAATAATATCCCCGATTTCTGTAAATTCACCAGTAGACATCCCGCGCGTCGTCATTGCTGGCGAACCCAGCCGCAAGCCACTGGTTACAAACGGCGACTCTGGATCGAAGGGTACGGTATTTTTATTGGCGGTAATGTTCACTCCGCTCACTAGCTGATCTGCTCGCTTGCCAGTCATGCTGATAGAGCGCAAGTCTACTAGCATCAAGTGATTGTCAGTCCCGTCAGAAACAATCTTGAAGCCGCGTTTTTGCAACTGAGTTGCCAACGCACGAGCATTTTCAATTACTTGCGCCGAATAAGTTTTAAACGCGGGTTGCAGTGCTTCCCCAAATGCCACCGCCTTAGCGGCAATGACGTGTTCTAAGGGACCCCCTTGAGTACCGGGGAACACGGCTTTATCTAGTTGCTTGCCGAGTTCTGGGTCGCTGGTCATAATTAAGCCGCCTCTAGGACCGCGCAGGGTCTTGTGGGTGGTGGTGGTGACGACGTGGCAGTGGGGTAGAGGATTGGGGTGATGACCTGTGGCAACTAAACCCGCAATATGGGCGATATCGGCTAATAGATAAGCTCCGACTTCATCAGCGATCGCGCGGAATTTCTCAAAGTCAATGATGCGCGGATAAGCTGAATAGCCGCAAATGATTAACTTAGGACGGTGTTGTAGCGCCAAATCCCGGATCTGATCGTAGTCTAGCTGCTCGGTTTCCTGACTGACTCCATAGTGGCAAACCTTAAACCACTTCCCCGACACATTGACCGGCGAACCGTGGGTTAAATGCCCCCCGTGAGACAAATCCATCCCCATAATCGTGTCTCCTGGCTGCAACAGGGTCAAGAAAACGGCAAAATTCGCCTGCGCCCCCGAATGCGGTTGCACATTCGCGTGAGCTGCTCCGAATAGCTGTTTGGCGCGGTCAATCGCCAATTGCTCAATTTTGTCGATAAAGTCACAGCCGCCGTAATAGCGTTTCCCCGGCAAACCTTCGGCATACTTATTTGTTAATACCGAGCCTTGTGCTGCCAGCACTGCTGCGGAGGTAAAGTTTTCACTGGCAATTAGCTCCAAGTGGGCGCGTTGGCGCTGGAGTTCTTCGTGGACAAAGCTGGCAACGGTAGGATCGGTTTCGGCTAGAAAGTCTAAGTTTGTTTTACTCACAAAGTGAACCCCTAGAAATAGTGTCAGTCTTCCTTTCAAACTTTGATTCGGGTGCGCTTTCGGTCAACGCCATGTCCGCGCTACTAGCCCAGGTCAGTATTTTCGGGAGTCTTCAATCTTAACGCTGTTGGAGTCGTGTCTCTACCCAACTTTTCTGTTAACACTTGAAGCGAACAATTTTTGGCAACCTTTCATCCAAACTAGCTAACCTGGCGCAGTATGCAATTTTGCTGTATTTCTCTCGCCCATTCATAAGGGGCTAGAGGCTCTGGAAAAATTTGCTTGACATTTGATCGCCAACCCCGGATAAATTGGGGTTTAGAAAAAGTTGCCCATGATCTTAACCTTACCCACTTGGCAACCGATGCGATCGCAAACTGCAAGACTTTAGAGGGATTAGACGCCCATACTGTTCAGCTCCCAAAGTTAGGTGCCAAATTTATTTTCTGCCCTCCTCTCTTCCCACACGCACAAAGCGTCGCTTTAGTAACCATCCTCACGCCTACTTTTAGGAGAGGACATTAAGCTGTATGTTAATTTACCATATTTCGCCGAAAACCTGACCTAGAATGGATGCGGGCGAATTAAAGCTCTCGTGGAGGTATTAAATGTTAGTCATTCTTACGGATGAGCAGATACTCTCCCCCAAACAAGTTTGTCAGACCTGTTTACTTGCCGATCAAAGTGGTCAACCCCGCTGGCGTCAGGGGCAGCTCCGCTGCGCTCAAGCGATTCACAAGCTTACCGAAAATCAACCCGATCAATACGAGTGTCTTATGGGCTTCCGGATTGCCAATATTGAGTAATCTCGTTTTGCTCAAGTTTATTTTCTGAAGTTTAAAGCCTGCTGAGGTGCTATCTGCGATTTGGGGCTTAATGGCGATCGCTACTTTCTCTGACAAACAAGAGTGCGCCTACGCTACAGGCTCCTTGTCTTTGATGAGGCACGTCTGACCTAGGGGTGTCCTGGTTGACATCGCATCTGCGTTATCCTGAACTTAGTAATAACTGGCGATAAATATATTATTTCAGGAGAACGCACGATGACTTGGCGTGGTTCAGCAACAGCGAAAGACCGGGTTTTCGCTTGCCTTCCTTATTTACTCCCTTTGCTTTCTGTGCTTCCCTTTGGGGCGTATCTGTTTAGACAGTTTCCTGTCTTAGCACTGATTTTATTGCCGCTACAACCGTTGCTAGCAATTTACAGTATACCGTTTGCCAGTTTAATCATTTTCTTTGTCTTGTTCTTAGGCGTAGTTAGAAACGAAAAGATTAGCCATTTCATTCGTTTTAACACCATGCAGGCACTCCTAATAGGCATTGCTCTATTTTTGTGTACTATGGCATTGCAAATTTTGACTCCAGCGCTAGGAACTGGCTTGGTAGGACAAACGCTGTTTAATGTTGTTTTTCTAGGAACGCTTGCTGCCTGCGCCTATTCAGTTGTTCAGTCTGTGATAGGACGTTACGCAGAAATTCCTGGGATTTCAGAGGCAGTTTACAGCCAAGTTCCCTAGTTTCTTGCCGCAGGCAGAATCTTCGTTAGGGCGCGGCTGGTGTGGGACGTGACACAATCGTGTTTTCCATGTGACCGATGCCTTCAATTTCGATGCGAACGCGATCGCCCACCTGCATCGGACCAATCCCTTGAGGCGTTCCAGTCAACACCACGTCTCCCGGCAACAGTGTCATCACCTGAGAGATGTAAGACACTAGAAAATCGGGCGCAAACACCATCTGATTAATGAGTGCTGACTGCACCGGCTGGGAGTCGTCGTTCAGAAAAGTTTGCAAGCGGGCAGCCGGACTCAACTCACGGACGATCCACGGCCCCAAAGGACAAAAAGTATCAAATCCTTTTGCCCGCGTCCATTGAAGATCCTGCTTTTGTAAATCGCGGGCGGTAACATCATTGGCAATGGTGTAACCCCAAATTTTAGTTTGTGCCTCTTCTGGCGTACAGCAATAAACGCGATCGCCAATGATTAAAGCTAATTCGCCCTCGTAGTCCACTCGCTGCGACTGCGGGGGGTAGTGAATTTCTGTCCCCGCTGCGGTTACAGACGTTGGCGGCTTGAGAAATAGTAACGGTTCTTTTGGCACATCCGTCCCCATTTCAGCGGCGTGGCTGGCATAATTTTTGCCCACCGCGATAATTTTAGACGGGGCACAAGGAGCCAGAATTTGATAAGTATCGGGTTCTAACTGCAAATCCGTAGGTTGCCCGTGTAACCAGGGAGGCGCATCAAGCACCTGAACGCCTCGGCTTAGTTGCAATAAACCGTAGTAAGTCTGTCCTTTTGCGGTTCGGACTCGGACGTAGCGCTGCGCCATAATGTTGACTGCTATTTGATTATGCTGATGTGTGGTCTGGACGTTGAGGTGAATTTACCCTGGTAACTTTGTACAATTGATGGACTGGTAGTAAGATTTTAATTCCTTGCTTCTTCATCTTTAGACGCTATAGGCTAGCGAGTTGAGATTTTCAAGGTGCGACTTCCATTCCCAATCCCAAACTTCCTAGTCCCAGTGCTAGAAGAAGCCGTCTTGTCCATAAGGAGATTAACAGCAATGCAGATCGTTTACGAAACTATGTACATCCTCCGTCCCGATTTGACCGAGGAACAAGTAAACTTGGCGATCGCCAAGTATCAAGGTATTTTGAGCGACAATGGGGCACACGACATCGAAATCCAGCATCGGGGTCGGCGGCGTCTAGCTCAAGATATCGGCAAGCATCGGGAAGGCATTTATGTCCAGATGAATTACCAATGCAATGGCAGCCAGATAGCGCCGATGGAACGGGCAATGCGTCTGTCGGAAGAAGTCATCCGCTACCTCACCATCAAGCAGGAAGTGCGCGAACCGAAGCCAGAGCCAGTTGAGGCAGAAGCAGTCAGTTAAGTGCGATTGGGGTGGAGTCTCTCCGCCCTTGTTGAGTCGCAAGGTGGACTTTCGTCCCACCCTCCATTCCTTCCCTCACACCAGGGAGGGAATTTTTTTTTATTCGCAATCTAGCAATGAGCCATTGACTCCAGATTGTTATACTGACGTGTGAGACACGGTATTCGACTGAGATTCGTTTTATAAAATGCAGCCTACTGACCCTGCCAAGTTTACTGAGAAAGCCTGGGAAGCCATCATCAAATCTCAAGATGTGGCGCGTCGATTCAAAAATCAGCAGCTAGAGGTAGAGCATTTAACGATCGCGCTTCTGGAAGAAGAAGAAGGGCTGACAAATCGGATTTTGAGTCGAGTCAATGTGGACATCCAGGCGTTAAAGTCGCAACTCGAAGCCTTCACCCAACGCCAGCCCAAAGTCGCTGTCGTTGACCAGTTGTACCTGGGGAGGGGCTTAGATGTCATGTTAGACCGAGCTGAAGCCTCACGAACTACCTTGCAGGACGAATTCATCTCGGTAGAACATCTATTAGTCGGCTTCGTCGAAGATGACCGCATCGGACGCCGGTTGCTCAAAAGCTTCAACTTCGATCGGCAAAAGCTAGAAGCAACGATCAAAGAGGTTCGGGGTACGCAGAAAGTAAAAGACCAAAATCCAGAGGCTCGCTATGAAGCCTTGGAAAAGTACGGGCGCGACCTGACAGAAACAGCCAAATCCGGTAAGTTAGACCCCGTAATTGGGCGAGATGAGGAAATTCGCCGCGTGGTGCAGGTGCTATCTCGCCGGAGTAAGAACAACCCCGTTTTGATTGGGGAACCAGGAGTAGGTAAGACAGCGATCGCAGAAGGGTTAGCCCAGCGCATCATCAACGGCGATGTACCTGAATCTTTGAAGAACCGCCGCCTAATTGCCCTGGATATGGGGAGTCTGATTGCGGGAGCCAAATATCGGGGAGAATTTGAAGACCGCCTCAGATCGGTGCTAAAAGAAGTCATCGATTCAGTCGGTCAGATTGTCCTCTTTATTGATGAGATGCACACGGTGGTTGGTGCTGGTGCCACTCAAGGGGCAATGGATGCGAGTAACTTGCTCAAACCGATGCTGGCGCGGGGAGAACTGCGTTGCATTGGGGCGACGACCCTAGACGAGTACCGCAAGCACATTGAAAAAGATGCGGCACTCGAACGCCGGTTTCAACAAGTCTATGTTAATCAGCCCAGCGTAGAAGACACGGTTTCGATTCTGCGGGGGCTGAAAGAACGTTACGAAGTCCACCACGGCGTGAAGATTACCGATTCTGCCTTAGTTGCCGCCGCCAGCTTGAGCGATCGCTACATCACCGAGCGGTTTTTGCCAGATAAAGCAATTGACTTGGTCGATGAAGCTGCTGCCAAGTTGAAAATGGAGATTACGTCCAAGCCGGTAGAACTAGAGGCAATTGACCGACGGGTGATGCAGCTAGAGATGGAAAAGCTCTCCCTGCAAGGAGAAGGTCAACGGACGGGTTTAACAACCGTTGTGGGTGCCTTTCGATCCTCTCAAGAGCGTTTAGAGCGTATTGAACAAGAGATTGCCTCCCTGAGCGAAAAACAAGTTCAACTCAGTTCCCAGTGGCAATCAGAAAAACAGCTCTTAGAAGACATTAACGCAGTGAAGGAGGAAGAAGATAAACTCCGGGTGCAAATAGAGCAGGCAGAACGCGCCTACGACCTTAACAAAGCTGCTCAGCTGAAGTATGGACGGTTGGAGGTTTTAGGACGCGACCGGGAAGCCAAAGAAGCCCAACTGTTGGAACTGCAATCTCGCGGTGCTGCCTTGCTGCGGGAAGAGGTACGCGAAGACGATATCGCCGAAATTGTTGCTAAATGGACGGGTATCCCAGTCAACCGCCTGCTAGAGTCGGAACGGCAAAAGCTACTCCAGCTTGAATCTCATCTCCACGAACGGGTCATCGGTCAGCAAGAAGCCGTTGCCGCCGTTTCTGCTGCTATCCGTCGCACCCGCGCAGGGATGAAAGATCCTAGTCGCCCGATCGGTTCTTTCCTGTTCATGGGGCCAACAGGCGTGGGCAAAACCGAGCTAGCCCGTGCCTTAGCTCAGTTCCTGTTTGACAGCGAGGACGCCCTGGTACGGATTGATATGTCCGAGTACATGGAAAAACACGCCGTCTCGCGCCTCGTAGGTGCCCCTCCAGGGTACGTCGGTTACGAGGAAGGCGGTCAACTGTCTGAGGCAATTCGCCGTCGCCCCTACTCGGTCGTGCTGCTGGATGAAGTGGAAAAAGCCCACCGCGATGTGTTCAACATCTTGCTGCAAGTGCTGGATGATGGAAGAATTACCGATTCCCAAGGCAGGACGGTAGATTTCCGGAATACGGTGATTGTGATGACAAGCAACATCGGCAGCGAGCATATTCTCGATCTGGGGGGGAACGAGGACCAGTACGAATTGATGCAGAAGAAAGTAACGGATGCTTTGCGATCGCATTTCCGCCCCGAATTCCTCAACCGCGTGGACGACATTATTCTCTTCCACCGGCTGGAACGCTCGGAACTGCGCCAGATTGTTAGTATTCAAATCAAACAGATTGAGAAGCTGCTTGCCGATCAAAAAATCACCATCGAACTCTCGGCATCTGCCCAAGACCACTTGGCGGAAGTTGGCTACGATCCGATCTATGGTGCCCGTCCTCTCAAACGCGCCATTCAGCGTGAATTGCAAAATACCCTTGCCACAGCGCTGCTAGAAAATACCTTCGTGAGTGGCGACACCATCTTGGTTGATTGTGTGGACAATACGCTGACTTTCAGCAAAAAACAGTCCCTCAGCCTCCTTGAAGCTCAAATCATTTAACAATCATCAGTAGAGACGTTGCCTCTAAACGTCTCTACTGTTAGTCTGAAAGCAATACAACATCCAAAATTGATGCGACAACGCCAAGAACATATCCGTGGACTTTACTGTAGCCATTTGCACATATAACGGTGCAGAACGTCTGCCCGAAGTTCTAGATCAACTGCTTCATCAAGTTGGTACAGAGGATATTGAATGGGAAGTGCTAGTTGTTGACAACAACAGCAATGACGATACTGCTGCTGTCGTTGCTCGCTATGCAACCAATTGGCGTCAAGATAGCCAGTTAAGATATGTTTTTGAAGCCAAACAAGGCGCTACCTATGCTCGATATCGAGCCGTGCAGGAAGCTAGAAGCAGCGACTTGATTGGATTTTTGGATGACGATAATCTACCAGCAGACAACTGGATAGCCGAAGCTTATCGCTTTGGTTGCGATCGCCCTCAAGTGGGAGCCTATGGTGGCATTATTCATGCCAAACTCGATGAACTACCACCCCCCTACTTTGAGCAAATAAAAGGGTATCTTACTATCTATAACCGAGGTGCAACGCCTTTTCACTACAAGCGTTCCGATAAACCGCGCCGAATTCCTGCTGCACCCGGTTCAGTCATCCGGAAGCAGGCATGGCAAGACGCCGTTCCTCCTCCAGAAAAACTCCTAATACCTGGCAGAGACGAGAAAACAATGGCTGCCGGAGAAGATGCCGAAATAATGTTCTATATTCAAAATAGTAAGTGGGAAGTTTGGCACAATCCCAAAATGGAGATTTGGCATCATATTCCCCCATATCGATTAGAACAAGCCTATCTACTCAGACTGGCTCATGGATATGGCCTTTCCAATCATCTCACGCGAGTCACTCGGTTTTATCGATGGCAGCGTCCCTTCCTACCTTTTTTGATACCATTTTTTACATTACGCAATAGCTTAAAGGTATTAATTTACTACCTAAAAAATAAAAATTCTCTACCCAATAATATTGTGCAAGCTTGTGAATTTCAGTCCCAATTAGGGCAACTTTATAGCCCTTTTTTAGTAAAATATAAAAAAATGCCAGTCAAAGGTTTCATTAACGTAAACGCAAATTTTGAACAAAGTCAATGAAGATAGCATACGCTACTCACTATGACATTTTTAATAGCCGTACTTGGCCTCGCAACTTAATTGGGCACTGTGGGACTAATTACTACAAAGCGAAAGCTCTGGAAAGGCAATTGGGATCGATAGAGTATATTGGTCCTCTTGAGGAGATGTACTCCCCCTCTTTAAAATTATTATCTAAGGCGAAGAACCGCTGGCATAAGCATATATCTAAAAAAATATATTACCCTTGGGCCGAACCTGTTGTTAATCAAGGCTATGCAGTACAAATTGCCCAAAAACTATCAAAAGATTCAGAAATTATCTTAGGTCCAGATATGAATTTGATTTCATATCTTGAATGTAAGCAACCGCTTGTTGTATGGACAGACGCTCCTTATGCAGGTTTAATAAATTTTTATACTAACTACACTAATCTTTGTAGAGAAACTATCCAGCAATTAACGGCTATGGATAAGTTAACGTTGGATAAGTGCAGTCTAGCTATATTCTCCTCCGACTGGGCAGCTCAAACTGTAATTGATACTTATCAAGTTGACTCTTCTAAAGTCAAAGTGATTCCGTCAGGAGCCAATGTTGAGTGTGATAGAACGTTAGACGATATTAAGGAGATTATTGAAGCTCGAACCTCGGATAAATGCAAGCTCCTCTTTTTAGGCGTGGATTGGTTTAGAAAAGGTGGAAAGATAGCTTTAGAAGTAGCTAGCGAATTGAATAAAAGCGGATTGAATGTTGAATTAACAATAGTTGGATGCCAGCCTTTTAAGGATAGTTCTCCTCCTGATTTTGTTGTTAATCTTGGTTTTATTAGTAAATCAACAGCAGCGGGATTAATTAAAATTAGTAAGTTGATAGCTGAATCTCATCTGTTAATTGTGCCTTCACAAGCAGAAGCCTATGGTAATGTCTTTTGTGAGGCAAACTCCTATGGAGTTCCTTGTGTATCTACCAAGGTAGGCGGCATACCAACAGTAATCAAGGATAATGTAAATGGAAAACTTTTTTCAAGAAACTGCAATATTCAAGAATATTGTGCCTATATTTCTGATCTATTTAATAATTATGGAGCTTATAAAAAATTAGCTTTATCTTCATTTAATGAGTATCAAACTCGGTTAAACTGGTCAGCAACTGCTCAGACAGCACAAAGGCTGCTTATGGATTTAATTTAATTAAGCCTAATTACTCCTCATGAAAATCGCTTATGTTACAACTTATGATGTCTCTAATAGCTTGACCTGGCCTAGGTCTCAATTAGGGCTTTGTGGTGCTGGGGCTAATATAGCAAAGGCTTTAAAAAGTCAATCTATTAGCCTGGAATACCTTGGACCTTTAAATAAAAAAACCTCAATAATTACTAGGGCTAAGTGGGGTTTATATCGAAACTTTTTTAATAAAGATTACTACCGCTGGGCAGAGCCATTAGTGCTTAAAAATTATGCATATCAGATATCTAAAAAACTATCTAAATTTAACTCAGATATAGTGCTTTGTCCTGAAAATGCAGTGCCGATTGCTTATCTGGAATGTAAGCAGCCGCTTGTTCTTTGGACAGACTCAACACTGGCGGGGTTGATTGATTTTTATCCTTATTTGAGCAATTTATGCCAGGAAACTAAAGAAAATATATATTTAATGGAGCAAGCTGCATTGAATAAATGCGAATTAGTAATTCTTGCATCCGAATGGGCTGCTCAAACAGCTATTGATATCTATGGAATTGCCTCCTCTAAAGTAAAAGTGGTTCCCCGAGGACCTAATATAGAGTGCAACAGAAATATTGATAATATCCGTACCTTAGTGGACTCAAGAATGCCAAATCCCTGCAAATTATTGTTTTTGGGCGTTGACTGGTACAGGAAAGGTGGGGATGTAGCGCTTGAAGTAACTAAACAGCTTAACAGAATGGGTCTGGAGGCAGAATTGACAGTGGTAGGATGTCAGCCTATTACTGGTGAACCCTTACCTAGCTTTGTGAAGTCATTAGGGTTTCTTAATAAATCCACCCAAGCAGGGAAAAATCGAATAGATGAGTTGTTATCCGACACACATTTTTTAATCTTACCTTCACGCGCAGAATGCTATGGAATTGTTTTTTGCGAAGCCAATTCCTTTGGAGTTCCTTGTTTAGCTACAAATATCGGTGGTATTCCCACAAGTGTCAAAGATAACGTAAATGGAAGGACTTTTTCCCTAGATGCTCCTATCTCTAATTACTGTAATTATATTGAAAATATTATGAGAAATTATAGTAAATATAAAGAGTTAGCTATTTCTTCATTTAATGATTATCAATTTCGGGCAAATTGGGATGTTGCAAGTAAAAGAGCAAAACAACTATTTATACAGTTAACATCCTAAATTAGAGATAATTTGGTCAAAATTATATTTACTAAGTGGGAAGTTTCTATGACAAGCATTAATACGTCCACAATCCCCAGCGATGAATACTTATCAAAAAATCGGCTCATCAGCTACTACAACCAGGCACGTCTCATTAGAGGGTTGGGACGGCAAGTCAACAGCATTCTTGAAATCGGAATCTTTAATTCCCTTTTCACGGAAATGCTCAAGCGAGGTGGATATAATGTCACAACAGCTGATATTGATGCAAACCTAAAGCCAGACTTGATTTTGGATCTAGCAAGTGATTTTTCATTACCAAAAGAGAAGTTTGATGCGATCGCTATTTTTCAAGTATTAGAGCATATTCCTTACGATGATGCAGAAAAAGCCCTCAAAAAGCTGGCAGATGCAACAAAAAAATTTTTAGTAATTTCGGTTCCTTATAGAAGTAGATTTTTGTCAATTCAATTTAAATTTTCTTTGTCATTAAAACCCAAGTATTTTTTTGTTCGGATTCCGCTTTTTTGGAGTCAAAAGCCTTTGACTGATGAACACTGCTGGGAGATGGGACTCAAAGGCTATCCGAAAAAGCGTCTGGTCAACTCAATTGAAAAAGCGGGTCTTACTATTAAGAGAGAATTTATCGATCCTTTAAACCCCTATCACTACTTTTTCGTACTAGAAAAAAACACAAATAATTAGCATTCTAGGCGGAGATTGAGCGATCGCGTCCAGATACAATTTCCCTTACTAAACTAGAAAGTAGGGAAATCCGCATCTCCTGTGGGTGGTAATCCCATAGGGTTAGGCAGCTCTTCCCTCTACTCAGAACTCACAGCGATCGCTCACAATCAATATTTAAGATACTCGAAGCAAGCGAATTAGAGATCCCTAACTATGCTGGAACAAGGCACAATCACGATACATACCGAGAATATTTTCCCGATTATCAAGAAATCTCTCTACACAGACCACGAGATCTTCTTGCGGGAACTGGTTTCAAACGCTGTAGATGCCATCCAGAAACTCAAGATGGTTTCCTTCGCAGGCGAATTCACCGGCGAACTGGGCGAACCAGAAATCAAAATCGCAATTGACAAAGACAAAAAAACCCTCTCCATCTCCGATAACGGTATCGGCATGACGGCAGAGGAGGTCAAGAAATACATCAACCAAGTTGCCTTCTCTAGCGCCGAAGAATTTATCCAAAAGTACAAAGCCAACGCAGAGCAACAGATTATTGGTCACTTCGGTCTTGGCTTCTACTCCTCCTTCATGGTGGCCCAAAAAGTCGAGATTGATACCCTCTCTTACCAGCAAGGAGCTTCTGCCGTCCACTGGTCTTGTGATGGTTCACCCGTATTTCAGTTAGAAGACTCACCAAAAACTGAACGCGGCACTACTATCACTCTCACACTTCAGGATGAGGAAGTGGAATACCTGGAACCAATGCGGATTCGGCAGTTGGTAAAAACTTACTGCGACTTCATGCCAGTAGCTATCCAACTGGAGGGAGAGACAATCAACCGCCAAAAGGCACCTTGGAAGGAATCGCCCCAAAATCTGACCAAAGAAGATTATCTAGAATTCTACCGCTACCTCTACCCTTTCCAAGAAGAACCGCTGCTGTGGGTGCATCTTAACACCGACTATCCCTTCATCCTGAACGGGATTCTTTACTTCCCGAAGCTCAAGCCGGATGTAGACACCACCAAAGGGCAAATTAAGCTGTTCTGCAATCAAGTATTTGTCAGCGACCATTGCGAAGAAGTTATTCCCAAGTTCCTGCTGCCGCTGCGAGGCGTCATTGATAGCACTGACATCCCCTTGAATGTCTCCCGCAGTTCCTTAACCAACGACCGGACAGTTCGGAGAATTGCCGATTACATTGCCAAGAAAGTAGGCGATCGCTTGAAAGAACTTTACCGCGAAAATCGCGACGAGTACATCCGCTGCTGGCAAGACGTAGGCACTTTCGTCAAATTCGGCTCCCTCAACGACGACAAATTCAAAAAGCAAGTCGAAGACATCCTGATTTATCGCACCACTGCGAACCCTACACCTGCGGCTCCAGAAACTGCTCAATCCGATATTCCAGCCGTTGAAGTGCAATCCCAGGAGGGCGATGTCTGGCAAGAAGTGACCCCAAGTCAAACCTCAGCTTCTTCACCTCTCAGCCCTCAGTCCGAAGCCCTCACCACTAACTACACCACCCTCAAAGAGTACCTGGAACGGAATAAAGACCGCCACGAAAATCGAGTTTTTTACTGCACCGATGAAGTCTCTCAGGCGACCTACGTAGGACTACACAAAAACCAAGGTCTAGAAGTCCTGTTTATGGACTCCTTCATAGACTCTCACTTCATCAGCTTCCTAGAGCATGAACATCCGAATGTTAAGTTCTCCCGCGTAGACTCTGACCTCGACCAAACCCTGCTTGACCAGGATAAAGCAGGAGAAATTGTTGACCCCAAAACTAACAAAACTCGCTCAGAACAGATCAAAGAGTTATTTCAGAAAGCCCTCAACAAGCCCAAACTGAACATCCGCACCGAGGCGCTCAAGTCAGATGATCCTCAAGGAACCCCACCAGCAATGGTACTCTTGCCAGAAGTTCTGCGGCGTCTGCGGGAGATGAACGCATTAATGCAGCAGCAAAGCGTTGAATTTCCTGAAGAACACATTTTAGTGGTCAATACCGCGCACCCGCTGATCCAAAATCTAGTTCAGTTAAGCCAAGGCAGTATTATCCAAGGTAAGGGTCAATCGCCCACCGGCGATTTAGCTAATCTAATGTGCCAGCATATCTATGATTTGGCATTAATGGCTCAGAAAGGATTTGACGCTGAAGGGATGAAATCCTTTGTGGAACGGTCGAATCAAGTGCTAACTCGTCTGACAGCACGCTAGGCGAGTATGGGTGGGCACTGCCCACCTAAGCAATAGCTTGGGTACAATCTAAAAGCTATATCTAAATAACGACCGAAAATCTGGAGATTCGACTATGTCGCGCAAATGTCAGCTGACCGGAAAAAAGGCGAATAATGCCTATGCAGTTTCTCACTCTCACCGGCGTACCAAAAAGCTACAGGAAGCAAATCTGCAATGGAAGCGGGTTTGGTGGCCTCAAGGGAATCGCTGGGTGAAGCTAAGGCTTTCTACGAAGGCAATCAAGACTCTAGAGCTAAAGGGTCTGCAAACGATGGCTAAAGAAGCGGGAATTAACCTGAATCACTATTAGTACAGCCTCTAGAGAATCCCTGAGTGCTTATGGCTTCTAGTAGAGACGTTGCTTGCGATGTCTCTACACTTTGTTATTTATGTGCTGCCTGATACCCCACTTCATGGTGCGTGTTGGGCAGTTTCTTTATTTTTTTACTAGAGGTGATAGGTTTTGCACAACATCTGGGTATCTTAACTACAGTGAATCTACCCCGGTTTTTTGTTAAGTTGTGTTGAAGCTAAACGCTATGTTTGCAAAGATGGTTTATAGAGATTCTTAAATCTATCCCTTGAGGGAAGCGCATATCTAGCTTTTATTCCAAAATACGGAACGGACATCTCTACTCCGGAAAGGTACTGGAAAATTTAACAAGCCGTTAAACATCTGAGTGCGTAGTTTCCCGGTTGCCCACTAGAAATTGGGTTGTTAAGACAGAGGAGAAATGTCGAACTATAAATTTTTGATGAAGCTTCCCTCCACCTCATAAAAGGCGAAATTTCAGGCAATCAGCCTTTTCTCAACCCTTTCAACGCTAGTTCTTAATTTTTTAAGTTTTAAACTCTTCATTCCACTAATCTCTCACCTTTGACAGGAAAGTAGCCATGTCATCCCGCAACAAGCTAGTTAAAGCTATCCAGAATTTTTTCCGACAAATGATGCAGCTAGCCAGAACAATTACCAAAACGCTCATGAATTGGCTCTTGCGGAGCTTAATGGTGATCGGTCGAGGCTCAAAGCTTGCCAAGTCTGGATTTATTTTGCCAACGGTGACAATGGTAATCCTAGTCGTCATATTGCTGACGACAGCAATAATGTTCCGAGCCTTCGATCGGTCGAAAAACGCCAATAATGTCAGGGTGGATCAGGCAGTACTGCGAGCGGCCGAGCCAGCACTTAACCGTGCCAAAGCCAAAATAGAAGCGTTAGTAAATATTGAATCCAATCCGGACTTGACAAGCCCAACTCCGAATGATGAAGTTCTGGAGGGCGCTTTTTATAAAAACGCTACAGATAAGGCTAAAGATAAATATACATTTGGTGACGAAACCCGTCTTTCTGTACCAGATCCAACAGATCCAACCGGCACAAAACCGAAATACAACGCATGGAGTTTTGAGGTTGATACAGATAACAATGGCGAAAATGACAGCTATACAGTGTATGGCATATTCTTCCGTACTCCTGGCATTGACCCAGTAACCAAAAAGCCCACGCCTAGAAATGCCTTAGAAGCTAGAACTCCGCCGATGGAGAGCGGCTCTTCAACTGCGGGACCCTGTGGAGCGCTGACTGCCGCTAGCTTAACAGGAAGCAAGGGTTGGTATAGAGTAGGTGCTAACCTCAAAAGAAGCTTTTTTGTTTACGCAGTAACCGTTCCCAAAGATCCCAACAAACCCAACAAAGGCTTTTCGGCTTTAGAGTATCAGCAAGATGTGCCGCGAATTCCTCTCAGCAATAACGCGGTGGTATTTGACGGCGATTTGGAGATAGCACCCGGTCCTGCTTTTAAGTTAAATGGACGTGTCAAAACAAATGGCAACTTCCTGACTGGTAAGAAAAAAGAAGTTGTTGAATTCTATCAAGTCAGCAGTCCAAATTCTTGCTTCTATCAGGAAGAAAACGGCAAGATGATTGTTGGGGGGAATGTGGGTATTGGCGCACTAGATACCAATCCAACGAATACACTCGACCCCGTCAAGGTTCATTTGTATCAGCCAGGAAAAGCACCCGACCAGAATAAATCGTTGAATACTGGCAACCAATCTGTTACCCAGAATGCGTGGCTGCTCTCCTATAACACCCAAGCGTATGAACAGCGAATTAACTATTTAGTAACAGAACAAAGCAAGAAAGCTGAGTCTAGCGATCCTCTGGAGGTAAATGAGAAATATAAAAACACTACAAACCCTCAAGAGCGAGCGGAGAAGCGCCAAAAAGCACTAGAGGTATACTTCAAAGATCGCACTCGTCAAGTTCCTTTTGAAGAAGTTAAGTTTGGTGACAAGGCTGCGGCATTGGCAGGAGCAGCCCTTGAAGGTAGCAATGAAACGCTGCGACCACCGGAAGCGTGGGTGTTTCCTACTAATCCTAATGATGGGATCAACAGCGCGAGCTATGCCAAGCTAACGCTGAACAAGCAAGGAACAAAACTACTGCCACCAGCAACGCAACCAGAAACACAAAAACAGTCGGGTAAGGAAAGTTTACTGGGCGATCGCGTGTTGATCGGCAATAACTTGCCAGCTCTGTGGTTCGATACTAAGAAAAACAAGTTTGTTGGACAGGATGCCACACAAGATATTCAGGGGACTGTGTGGGATGCCCCAAAAAATGCCTCGACCCGTAACCGTCAAAGCCGTGTCAAAGCACTTTCTGACCTGGGAGACACAGATAGAAATGGTTACTGGGAGGAAATAGCGTCAACTGCACCCAAAGATCCGCTAGAGGGCAAAGGAGGTTTGCGCGTCGTCACCGGGGCAGGAATTTATATTGATGATGATGAGTATGGTCTTCCTCAGACGAAAGGCCTTCCCAACTTTTCCCGACGCAACATTGGAGGCGCACCGCCAGTACCAAGTAAAGAATCGTTTTTACCTAATCCAACCTGGGACACAAGATTTGTCGATACCAGCGTAGGGGGAAGTGGTACACAGCCTATCAAAGTAGCGGATCTAAAATTTAGTAATCAAGATCCTATTTTGGTGTGGCCTGACACCATGCCGATGACCGGCGGTGCTGGAGAGGCTCGGAAAGGCGACCTGCTGATGAGGGCAACAGCAGTTTATCAATACGGCAGCAGTGCTGGAAAAGATCAGAACCCCATCGCTTGTGTCAGTAGCTATTACGATCCTACGGATGCAAACACCGCTAGAAATCCAGTCGGGCTACCTGATGTAAGTGGTGGTCTTGATACCAATGGTGACGGCATTATCGATCAGTTAGCGAATGGCTTACCTTCTGGTTCGCAGCCTGCTGATGGTGTGGGCAAGTCCAACAATGGCGTCGTTTACAGCTTCCCCGGAAGAAATATACAGCCCTGGATGCAAAGACAGGCAAGGTTGGTATTTCCCAATGGGCGGTTTGCCAATGAAGCTTTGAGAACGGCTCTCTTGAAAGGGGCTACCGATCGCACTCTGGCTGATAATGCTGCAATTGATACAGCAATTTGTGCCTTCACCATTTTAGGCAACCCCTTGAGCGGCATTAATCCTGCTGCTATTCCTCATGGTGCGATCTACGAAACTACTTTCTTGGATGCAAGGCAGGTTAAGACACTTCATCAGACCTATCCGATAACAGACGCGGCACAAAACATTAACCCGGTGTACGACCTCAGCCTAGAGGAACGTCAGCCCCAAGAAGTTCGCGTTACCGCCTTGGATCTAAATAAGCTGCGGAAAACAAGTGCCGCTACTTCAGCAACTGGCCCTAAACCAGAGTATTTGCTTCCAGACAGCGGAATTATCTACGCTACTCGTGATGACGCTTTACTGGATTTGAGCGACCCTCTAATCACATTGGCTGGCGACACACCAGCACAAAAAGAACAAAAGAAGGCAACGCAGAAGCGATTAAGTACGGTAGATTTTAAGCTCGACCCAACCCGCCGTTCTAATGGGATTCTGCTAGTCAACGGCAGTAGACTTTCTCGTAAAGATGACAGCAACTCTTACAAATTGGTGTCGCCAGAGGGAGCAGAAAAAGGTCTGATATTAGCTAGTAATTTACCAGCGTATGTGCAAGCAAATAAAGATGGTAACAATAGTGGCTTCAACTTGCATCAAACCTCAAGTGGCAATCTGTTAGAAGAGTTTGATGAAAAATTAGCAGGCATAGACTGGGTAGCTGGTGATTTTTACGGTCGCAAAAATTTGGATAAAAACTTTGCCTGCCGCAAAGACGATCCACGGCTTCCTCAGTGCAATCCTGGCGACTTATGGCGACAAGCAACTGTTCTGGCAGATTCTGTAACCCTACTTTCTGAGAATTTCAAGTTAGGTTTCCGGAATGAGGGAGATTATGACCTGAGAAATAACCAGGAAGCCGCAGATAAGCGGAAGAGAAACGGCTTCTTGAATAACAACTTCGTCACGAGTCGTAATTTCATCGATTCTGTCTACGCGGGCAGCAACGCTACTGATGCAAACTACCGTCCTAGTTCTTACTTCAACAACTTCGTGACGCCCATCCAACGTCGGGTGAGTTCAGCTCAGTCCTTTGAGTATTTGATGGAAATGTGTCCGAAACTGCCGGTTTCGGAATGTCAGGCGAAGGATTGGGTGGTTGGTTATCGGGTTAATGCAGACACAGACTTAGATGATCCAGTTGCTTTTGACGCAAATGAGAACGGTACCGTAGGAGACCCCGAAGACATAGAAAGAAATATTAAGGTAGGTAAGCTAACCAATGCTGTGGCGGCTTCTGCTCTACCTTTCGATAAAGCTCGTCTAGGTGCAGGTACAATCGCTCAAGCCGCCTTCGACTCAATTGCTGCTGACAACAACCCAGAGTATCAACGCTATGCCCGCCGCGTTGCCTTCGCACGGAATCCAGATAAAACGCTCAAAATGACGCAAGTCGCTTCCAACCCCGCTACTCCTATCCCGTTAGGATTCCCTATAAATGCGGCTGGAGCGGTTACGGAGATTCCATACAATGCTGCGACGCCACTAGGCTCAATATCAGCAGTAACAAATTCCCTCTGGTTTAGGACAACTAATGCAACTCTAGGCTCTGCACCTTATTGTGATGGAGGCAGTCCAGTAATTCCAGGTTGTCTTGGTGGAGCTAACAACATCACTTATGGCACCAACCAGCGACTGTACTATCTGCCTCCAGAAAGGGGTGGAAACAAACTGTTCTTGCCAGACATTTCTAAAGCACCAGCACTAGGTACCATAGCAACAGCCTTGAATGGTATCGATCCTAATGGAGACGATGATCCGGCTGACTATGCAGTTTGTGCAACGGCAGGTACTTCAAAGCTTTTAGCAGTTACTACTCCTCTAACAGCTGGTCCGTGTCCGGTTAGCGCTAATATTGAGGCTGCCAGAACTGGCCTTTTAGCTCTGACACAGACGCCACCGCCGTCTCTGTTGCCATCAGCACTCCCTCTACAGCTGCCCCTGCCCGGAACTGTAAGACCCGATAAATTCTACATTTACAAGCTCGACCCGACTAGCCCCCTTACTACGGGTGTGGGTTCACTTACGCTTAACGGAGATCGCGACACCGTCTTTGTCTTCCAAGCTCCATTAGGTAAATCGATTGCGTTTAATGGGGTAAAGCTGAACCTGAATGGAGTAGACCCTAATAATATTTTCTGGGTCTCAGACGATAACCTGACTTTCGCTGGTACTAACGTGTTAGCAGGTAATTTCTTTGGAAAAGCTACAGCGAATCCTACCATCAGTGCAACTACCACAATATCGAGAGGTCGTTTGCTAGGATTTGGTAATCCCACTATTGCGGCAGGTGCCATTCAAGCGATGACTTCCCCTGATGAGCCGCTGTTGGTGCCAGTGTTGCAGACTCGTCTAACCACTAAAACGACTGGCAACCCAACGACTGATGCAGACACAGCGGCTGACCAAACCCTCTGGATGCAAAAAGCCAAAGACACCACATTTAATCTGTTAATGGCTGGAGGATTAACTCCCAATCGTGTAACGGCAAATGGACTAAGCGAAACTAATGGCGGATTGATGGGATTTGCAGGAGTCTTAGAAAACTGGAAAGACATTCCGTCTCGAATCAGCGGTTCATTTATCCAGTTCAAGACCAGTACCTATGCCACAGCCCCGTTCCTTCCCATTCCCAACACTTTGATTACCCCAGCGCAAACTATTTTTGGCTATCCACAGGCGTATAGCATTAACAACTCTAGCGATGGGCTTAATAATGGACAGGGTCGAAACCCCTACTATATGCCACCCGATCGCCGCTGGGGTTTTGATGTGGGAATACTATCCCAGCAGCCTGACACATTCTCTACACGATTTACCGAAAAACCTGAGACTCTTCCTGACGAGTTCTTCCGGGAAGTCGGTCGGGATGACCCGTGGGTGAAAAACTTAATGTGTGCTAAGTCACCAGGTAGTCCTCCCCTCCTCGGTAGTAGTTATTGCCAGCCCTAGGCAAAACAGCTACGAAATTTCGCAAAACTCCTAGTTAAGAACCAGCCATGATCGCACACCAACAGCATCCACTCTCCACTCAATCTAGTGAAGCCGGTTTCACGCTTATTGAATCTTTACTGGCTATTATCGTGGTGACTATCTTGATGGTGGGGCTAGCACCAGTGCTAGTCCTCTCAACTGCCACTAGGGTTCAAGCAAAGCGAGTGGAAATTGGAGTCCAAGCCGTAAAAAGCTACATTGATGGGGTAAAATCTGGGGCGATTGAGCCTCCCAGCAACAAAGTTGAAACAAGTCCAAGCAAAAAGTTCATCACTGAAGTTGCTAAATTTCCTACTCCCACCAGTTCAGGCACTTTGGACATGAAAGCTGGTTACGACTCTGCTCTGTCACCAAAACTGTACTGCATTGATGGAGATGGAGATGGCTTCTGTAAACATACCAGCACTTATGATATGGTCATTCAGGCAGTTCGCAGCTATACCCCAACTGCGGCGAATGCCAACCCAGACCCCAAGCAAACCGGATACAGCCTAGGTCTACGGGTGTATAGATCGGATGCCTTTAGCGATGCTCAGTCGTTGCTCAAAAGTGACACCCAAACAAAAGTGACCCAATCTACTTTTACAGGGGGGACGGGGGGTCGCAAAGCTCCAATTGTGGAAATGACGACTGAGATGGCTCCCAGTCAACCCAAATTGCAAGATTTGTGCGTTCGCCTAGGTTGCGGCGGTCAATAAATTACGATGGCTCAATTAGTTGCAATGGGAATAAGGGTATGAAAAGCATACTGAGATTATTTCTGACCAGTCAAAAGCAACGCTTTGGTCAGGCTCAAAAAACGAGTGGCTTTACGCTGATTGAAGTTCTAGTAGCAATGATTCTAGCCACCCTCGTCATTGGACCTTTGCTAGGGTTTATGATCAACATTCTGGACACAGACCGCAGAGAACAAGCGAAGTCAAACTCCGAGCAAGAAATCCGAGCGGCACTTGACTACATCGCTCAAGACTTGCAACAGGCAGTTTATATCTACGATGCCGATGGTATGGCTGCAATCAAAAGTCAACTACCTCTTCCTGCAACAACAGATAAAGTTCCAGTTTTAGTGTTCTGGAAGCGGGAACTTAAGAAGAAAATCGTGCCGGTAACGACGAACAATTGTACTAACCCTGATACCTGTGACGATGCTTTTGTCTACTCACTTGTTAGTTACTACCTGATTAAAGACACTGACCCCACTTGGTCTGAAAGCGCCCGTATTGGCAGATTTCAAATCCAAGATGGCATCCGCAGTAATAGCGGGACTGTTAGAACAGAACCAGTGTATAACTATGATGGAGTGGCAAATACTTTAACTCAAAATGGTACGCAACAAGTCAAATATCTTGGCTCAGCTTCAAATCCAGGGAAAAATGGTTGGCCTGATGCAGGATTCTTGCCTTTTAATCTGACTTTCTCTGGCGACTTAACGAATAAAATGAAGTGGTGGAGAAAACATCCCAGTGAAGGATATAGCAATCAAATTGTACCATTAGTTGATTACATAGACCAAAGTAAATATACCGATCCTGATAAGACGACATTTTTGAAGCCAGCCAATCCTTGCAGAACAAAAGTTATTAATAACCCTGATGGGACCACAACAACAGTAAATATTAAGCCGGTTCCAGAGGAAAGTACTACTCCATCGGAACTTAAAACTGGAAGCTTCTATGCTTGTGTAGATTCATCCACAAATTCGGCTCAGATTTTTATCAGAGGGAACGCTTTGGCTCGAATTAGGGATGGTGCTACTTGGAGTAAAGATTCCGTATATTTTCCCAGCGCGAGTATTCAGGTGCAAGGACGAAGTTTTCTGGACACTAAATAACACGCTGCAAAGAGTCAGTTTAACCAGTGGGAGAATTGGGAGAATAAACATGGATAGTCTAGCTTTTACAAAAAACTTACAGCACCAATCGAGGCGAATCTTCTACCGAAACGCTTCAAAAACTCCAACTGCCTCTGAGAAGGGATTTACCATGATCGAGCTGCTGGTAGTAATTATAATTATTGGGGTGTTAAGCGCGATCGCAGCTCCTGGCTGGCTGGCTTTTACAAATAAGCAACGGATGAACGCTGTTAACGATGCAGCCTTAAACACCCTCCGAGAAGCCCAGAGAGAAGCTAAGAGAACAAAACAAAGCTATAGCATTAGCTTTAAAACCGACGCTGATGGTGTTCCCCAGGTTGCTGTTTACCTTGCTAAAGACTCCAAGGGAATTCTCCTACCTGCTTCTAGTTGGAAGAAATTGGGCGAGAACCAGGAAATGCCAAAAGGAACAGTTTTGGTGGGTACCAACCTTACAGGTGTAAACACGGCTGGTTCTTCCCTCACCCCTCTTACTGGTAATCAGACGCAACCAATTACCTTTGATTATCAAGGGAATCTGTCAAGTGAATACAACTCACCCAACTTGGGACCCAACAATAAAGGTTTAATTGTCTCTGTAGCATTAACCCAATCTGGATTCAGCGGCACGAAGCGTTGCGTTATTGTCAGAACTCTTTTAGGTTCTATTCAAACAGGGCAAGATAATCAATGCATCCCCTAAGTATTAAAAATTAGACTATTACAAAAATCGGTAAAGATACGGAACTCAAAAGACACATCCAACAAGGAAACTTGAGAAATTGGGTGTGTTTTTTTAATATCTAGCTAATGCGTAAAAAGTTATCTAATTGCTCCAGCGGTGGATTCACGCTGATAGAGAGTTTAGTCGTAATTTTAATAATAGGGATTTTGAGCGCGATCGCTGCCCCTAGCTGGTTAGGATTTCTAAATGCTCAACGCCTCAGAACAGCCCAAGACCAAGTTTACCGCGCGATGCGAGAAGCCCAAAGCAACGCTAAGCGGGACAAGGTTGCTTGGGAAGCCAGCTTTCAAGAACAAAATCAAGTCGTTCAGTGGGCAGTTCACCGCGCCGGTATAAACCCCAGCCCCGGACAATGGCAGAATTTTGAGCAAAATATTCAAATAGACGCTCCTAATACCACCTTAGCTTCACAGTCATCAGGTAGTCCGCGCCGAGTCCGTTTTGACTACAGAGGTTGCGTGATTATGAATTTGCAAGAGAATTTATATTTGGCAAGGCTAACGCTGAACATTAACAATGGTGGGGAAGTCAAACGGTGTGTATTTGTTTCCACCCTTCTGGGAGCGATGCGAACAGCGCAAGATAAAAGTTGCAAAGTGTAATCTATGCGATCGCTATTATCGCTTGGTAATAGGGAATGCGATCGCATCGAGATTCTTGTTCCCAGAACGGTTGTCTGGGAACAAGAAACCCGACTATCCCTGAGACAACCAAGACTGCATCGCGGCTGCTGTCTTCTGCCGGTCAAGCTTCAAAACCAGCACTCCTAGTGGCGGCAAACACAAGTCTAGCGAATAAGGACGAGTGTGGAACGACCACTCATCTGTCCACTTACCGCCTAAATTGCCCATGTTACTTCCCCCGTACTCACGGGCATCGCTGTTAAACAGTTCGGTATAGAATCCGGGTTCGGGGACACCTACACGGTAGTGACTATGCGGCTGAGGAGTAAAATTGCACACTGTGATAATAAACTCCTCCGAATCTTTCGCCCTGCGGATAAACGCGACCACGCTATGACGGTTGTCGCTGCAATCAATCCACTCAAAGCCTTCTTGAGCAAAATCCTGAGTAAAAAGAGCCGATTCGCTGCGGTAGACATGGTTGAGTTCACTCATAAACCGCTTCAGTTTTTGATGCGACTCATGCTGCAACAAATGCCACTCCAAGTCACCCCAGACATTCCACTCACTCCACTGCCCAAACTCCATGCTCATAAACAGAGTCTTCTTACCAGGGTGAGTGAACATAAAGGCGAATAAGCAGCGAGCATTCGCGAACTTCTGCCACTCATCCCCCGGCATCTTGCCAATGATATTACTCTTGCCGTGGACTATCTCATCGTGAGATAGCGCCAGCATGAAGTTCTCGCTGTGGTTGTACCACATACTGAAAGTAATATTGTTCTGGTGGAACTGGCGGAACCAAGGGTCCATGTGGAAATAGTCCAGCATGTCGTGCATCCAGCCCATGTTCCACTTCAAATTAAAGCCCAGTCCCCCTACGTAGGTAGGCCAAGACACCATAGGCCAAGAAGTTGACTCTTCTGCTATCGACAGAGTGCCAGGGTAATAGCTGAAAATCGTATGGTTCGCCTGACGCAGAAAATCAGCTGCTTCAATGTTTTCTCTGCCGCCGTACTGGTTAGGCAACCATTCCCCAGGCTCACGGCAATAGTCTAAGTAAAGCATCGACGCCACAGCATCCACACGAATTCCATCAATGTGGTACTTGTCAAACCAGAACAGGGCGTTGGCAACCAGGAAGTTCCGCACTTCATTGCGGTTGTAGTTAAATACTAGAGTGCCCCACTCTTTGTGTTCGCCTTTGCGGGGGTCGGCGTGTTCGTAAAGGTGGGTGCCATCGAAGAAGGCGAGACCGTGACCATCTTTGGGGAAGTGACCCGGAACCCAGTCCACTAGCACCCCAATTTCGTTCTGGTGGCACTGGTCAATAAAATACATGAAGTCCTCAGGTGTCCCATAACGGGAAGTACAGGCATAATACCCAGTTACCTGATAACCCCAAGAGCCATCATAAGGATGCTCAGCAATTGGCAATAATTCAATATGAGTAAATCCCAGCTCTTTAACGTAAGGAATTAACCGTTCTGCCAGTTCCCGGTAGGTGAGGAAACGCGCTCCTGGTTTGTAGTCAGAGACGACTACCACTGGCTCTGTCTCTCCATTGGACAACCGTGGCGGTTCAGCAGAGGAAGCGTGCAGCCAAGACCCTAGATGAACTTCATAGACAGAGATAGGATGGGTGAGCGGGTCGGTGTGGCGGCGCTTTTCCATCCAATCTTGGTCATTCCATTGGTAGGAATCTAAGTCAGTGACAATCGATGCTGTTTTAGGACGCACTTCATGCTGGAAGCCGTAGGGATCGGATTTTTCGTAAATGTGACCGTCGGCGTTTTTGATTTCATATTTATAGTGTTCCCCAACACCCAAACCTGGAATGAACATTTCCCAGATGCCGGTGGGACCTTTACGCATTTGATGTTTGCGACCATCCCAGTTGTTAAAATCCCCCAAGACAGAGGCGTTGCGGGCATTGGGTGCCCAAACTGCAAAATAAACTCCTGTCACCCCATCAATTTCCGTCGCATGGGCACCTAGTTTCTCATAGATGCGATGATGATTCCCTTCTGCAAACAGGTGCAGGTCAAATTCTGTCAGGTGGGGAGAACGGAAGGCGTAGGGGTCATAGATAACACGTTCGTGTTCCCCTTCTTGAATCCGCAGCTGATAGTTTGCCAGTTCTGGCATCTCAATAGTGCATTCAAAAAAATGAGGGTGATGCACTGCTTGCATGGGATATTCTGTCCGTTCTTGGGGGCAAACTACCCACGCGGCGTTGGCATTGGGTAGATAGGCTCGCACTGCCCAGACGGTTTTGCCATTTTGCTCAATGGGATGGGCACCCAGGATTTCAAATGGGTCTTGATGTTGATTCCAAACAATCCGCTCAATCTGTTCGGGGGCGATGGTCATGGACATAAACCTATTTATCTAAAGGTCTTGAATGAATGGGTTCTCGATAGGGCTTTTTGGACGCGCACGTGTGTTGCGATCGCCCGTATCGTTGGCTTAAGGCGATCGCGTAGCGCCTGCCCTAAGCCTGAAAGTCTTCCCGTAAGGTAGGGCTATAGCAGCTAGCGGTTGAAGAAAGAGCATCTCCCTCTGGTTAACAGCACTTTAATATTTATATACATTTTTTGTTTTTTGTATATTTTGTCATCGGTACCAGGATACAGTTCTTGCTTCTACGTAGAACAATGCAAATAAAAGTGCATTGTCATCTAGCCTCAAACTGACTTCTTTAGAATTAACGCGATCTACGTCTTCATCTGAGTACTGAGTGAAGAGCTGGAGCAAGCAAGTAGGTATAGTAAACAAAGGCAGCTTTTAAGTAGGGTGTACGCAGTTTATGATAGCGACTTACTTAGGCAAACGTTTTTCGCGTTGCTCTGACTCTCTCAGGAACGCGAACATTTATAACAGTTACCGCACCCAAACCAGAAAAATTAATCGCTAAAATGCGGGATTTATTTGGGCGTGGGGATACCAAAGGTACGTAGCAGCCGCCGCACGCGGAGCAGAAAAACTAATTCTCGCAGTTTGGGATTTACCTGGGATGTTGCAGCAGGACGGGTTTGCAGAGCGTTCTGCAATTGGGCATACTCAGCAGCCGTGAGTTGCTTGCCGTCGATAGGCGATCGCGCTTCCGTAATAATCTCCGTCCGCAATACTTCCTCAGGAGTATCCTCCGGTGGTGGCAGTCCCCTAGCAGGCATCACCCCCAGCAGTTGAAATGAAAATTGCAAAATCCATAGTGAAATAATGGCCTTTTTCATTTCTATTTTTAATTTTCAGTGTATTTTTAATTTTTAATTTTTAATTTCCCAATCCGGGGGGTAGTGGTTCCCGACAAAGAAGGTGAATCCGCTCAATGCGCTCAAACAACCAAGGATAATCTTCTCGGTATTGAGGAATCAGCGCCAGAGGACTGAGTAAAGCGGCTGCGGCGATGTCTGCAACACTTAAGCGATCGCCCACCAGGTAGAGGCTATTCTGCCAGCGACTGGATAACACTTCCATTGCTACCTTCAGCCGATTTGCTGCCAGTTCCACCGCCGCCTGATTAATTCCATATTGCCGCCGCACCACCTGAATCACCAGCTGACTAGACGGCGAAGGGTCGATTTGCTTACCAGCACCGGCACGAAAATCATAGTAAACAAAGCGAGTCGCCGTGCCGATACTTTCATCCAGCCAATCTTCCAGCATCAAGGCTTCTGTCTGTAGTTGGCGATCCGGTAACGATAGCGCTGGTTCTGGGCGATAGCGATCTAGAAATTGTAAAATCTGCGTCGAGTCAGCGATCGCTTGCACTTCCTGCCGCGTCCCTGACGGGATGGCTTCGCTGACTCCCTGCATATCTTCTGCCTCTAACAAAAGCACCGGCACTGTCGTGAGTCCGGTGATTGGCTTGAGTTTGAGGATATGTAGCCCTGGGGTTAAATTTTCAACCTGATAAGCAATTTGCTTATAACCTAGCCCCAGTCTTGCTTTCCGACAATAGTGAGAAGTACTAAATTGCAGTAGTCGCATTTAATGCCAAAGCCGCCTACCGCAACAACAGATAAACATAGTCAGACCTTACTCCGACTCTAGGTGAGCCAACTAATGCTTGTGACCCCAGTTGTTTTCGTCAGTCAGTTGTTGCCAACATAACAGTTGTCCTGGGTGTCAATATTGACTCAGATAGTAGTAGATACCCAGTGAATGTGTGAGGAGCAATTACCAGATCGGGGTTCAGATGTTTTAGAACTCACTACTAACTTTCATACCCGTCGATTCGGTATGAATCCCTTTCAGGAGAAGTAAGGAGCGAAAACCAGCTCCTTAAGGAGACTTTGTGGGCGCTGGGCTAGTAGTCGTTCCACCAGTCGTTGGAGATGTGGTAGGAGAAGGGCTAGTAGTACTATCACTCGGTCCTTCCTGACAAGCTCCCAAGGTGGTAGCCAAGCCGAGAACTAAAAGCAGACTCACTATTTTTTTGTTCATACACTCCTCTTTAAGAGATTGCAACCAAAGGAATCGTTTGCTATTTAATCACAATATTGCGGTTTTTGCTTAGACGCTCCCGCAGGTGAAATCTGGAATTCTTGGTTTCACCAGTCCTCTTAGCCAGTTTTGGGTATTCCAAAAGAGTGAGGTTCCTTGCTCCCAAGCTTGAATTCCGGTGCGCCCCACCGTATTCTTCAGATTTCGTACTTAGGAAAGAATACTCTCGTACTGCTGGATTCACACTCACTCTTGGGAGTGATATTGCTTTGAGTTTTTTTCAATTTCTTTTTTAGCAGAAGCCTCGGAAAAACAGAGCAAACTGTACCAGCAAGTGGTAATTTTGTCTATCCGCGACTTTTCGAGGATTTCCACATCGGGAGCGAATTTAGTTTTCTCAGTCAAAGCAACGGAATGAAGCTAAAAAATCAACCTTTATGGAGATGTGGAGACTCACTATCAGTTATTCTGAATACAATTTCTAACCAAAGTGACTGATAAACTAACATGGCTTACCAATTGCTAGTGATTTGACAACAGGACGATTGACCGCTGCCTAAAATTTTTACCAAACTAGACGCGCAAGAAGAGTTCAAGGGAGGCGGCGTGTTTCCGCTTGTGGCTTATACCAGCAAATTATTTCCAGCCTGGATTCAGTACCCGCGAAAGCATTGGGCACTGCTACAGAAAATTGTGGATCGCATCCGCAACTCGTTGGAGTTGCAAGTGGTGCTGCAAACGGCAGTGGACGAAATTGCCACGTTGCTACACCTAGATAGGTGTTGTTTTTTGTGGTATTTCGAGGATACCAAGCGGGTACAAGTTGTCTGCGAGCGGATCAATGGAGAGCAAAAGAATTCTCAACTGGGGTACCATCCCTTAGAAACTTTTGGCGCAGTGGAGAGTGCGATCGCTTCTGGGAAATTAATTATCAACAGCCAAACAGCAGGTTCTCACCCGACGACAGGGGGGATGATGAATCGATGGCTTTCCTGGCTAAAGCGAGATAACCAGCAAATCGACACCAGTGGACGCTCCCAAGGGTCTTCTCCCTGGGACAGGGCTAACTTGTTCGTTCCGGTTAAGCGAAAAGAAGGGTGGGTTGGCTTTATTGTCTGTATTTCAGAGCAACCCCGCACCTGGTCAAACTCCGAAATTGAATTTCTGCAAGCGATCGCCCAGCAGCTAGAAATTGCGATTTGTCAAGCTCAGCTTTACGAGCAAACCCAGAAACAAGCTCAAAGAGAGCAACTGGTGAATCAAATTACCAGTCAAACCCGGCAGAGTTTTAACTTGGAAACAATTCTGACCGAAGCGATCGCGCATCTGATGCAGGCGCTGTCAGCAGATCGGTGTCTAGTGCATCTGGTGGAACATAGCGACACTTTGGAAGAGGAGCGAAGCCGGGGAGTCGAGAAGCAGCTTGTAGAGACAAAGGCGATCGCGTCTGAAGCCGGGGAGCAAGAAGCAGAGAAGCAAACAGATAAAACTTTCTTATTGCAACCCTTGCCCACGGACGGTGCCGCTTTTCGGCGGAAATACCTTTTTGAGGTGTGTCGGGAGCCTTTTCCCTCTACCATTGATGACTTTGATACCCACGGGCCACTGACCCAATGGGCGATCCAGCATCGTCAACAAGTGAGTATTCCTGACATCAAGCAAGATCCCCGAATTGGGGAAGCAAACGAAGAGTATCAAAAAGCCCAGATAAAATCTTCCCTGGTCGTGCCAGTACAGGCAAACGGAACACTCAACGCAATTCTTTATCTCAATCAGTGTTCGCATATCCGGTATTGGTCGAAAAATGACCGGACACTTGCCCAAGCGGTTGCCGATCAGCTGGCGATTTCCATTCGACAAGCCAACTTATACGCCCAAACTCAGCAGCAGGCAGTAGAAAGCGCCGCTCAAGCTAAGCAACTGGCCCAAACGCTGATTGAACTGCGGCTAACGCAATCCCAGTTGATTCAAAGTGAAAAAATGTCAAGTCTGGGTCGGATGGTAGCTGGCGTTGCCCACGAAATTAATAATCCAGTGAACTTTATCTACGGCAATATTCCTTATGTGGAAAAGTATGTAGATGACCTGATTCGATTAGTGCGGAGCTATCAAACTTTCTATGTCAATCCAGATGCTGAATTACAAAAGCTCACTGAGGAACTAGAGCTAGATTTCCTCCTGAGAGATTTACCGCGCATTTTGAATTCGATGCAGGCAGGTGCCCAGCGAATTCACGAAATTGTTAAATCATTGCAGAACTTCTCGCGCCATAATCAAGCGTCCCTGAAACCAGTCGATATTCACATCGGGCTGGAAAATACGCTGTTCTTGCTGCACAGTCAGCTGGGCAATGAGATCCAAATAGAGAGAAACTATAGCGACTTGCCTTTAGTGGAGTGTTACCCGAAGCAACTCAATCAAGTTTTCTTGAGTATTCTGATGAATGCGATAGAAGCGCTCAATCGGGGGTCTTCCGAGGACAAAAAAATCGCCTTGCGTACCGAATTGGTGCCGGACTGCTCTCAAGGGGTCGCTAGTGTGCGGATTGCGATCGCTGACAATGGGCCAGGAATTCCCCCAGAAATTCAGTCGAAAATCTTTGACCCCTTCTTTACTACGAAAGACGTTGGTCAGGGCAGCGGATTGGGCTTAGCAGTAAGTTATCAAATCATCGTTACCCAACACAAAGGCAAGCTACAATGCCAATCCCAAGTCGGTCAAGGTGCAGAGTTTATTGTTGAAATTCCCTTAATGCCCCCCCAACCGTTGTTAGCGCGGGGTGAGGAGAAGGACGCTAGCATTCAGGAGTCAGCAGTCAGAAACTCGGAAGTAGAAATTTATTCCTCATCCTATCGGGTGGATAACGCGAGCAGCTCTCCAGCAGCTTCCCTCAGCATCCCAACATCTTACATTCTTCATCCTGGCGAACCTTCTCCTGTTCATCTCAAAGCAATCGCGACGACCTTGCCAAAAGAAGCAATTAGAGAGTGTTAAGCTGTGGTTGCGTCGAAGGTAGCGACTAGGTACACGTTCGCTATCGATTAGCCATCTCGACAAGAATGTTGGATTCGATGCGAGAAAATATGGACTATAGACAGCTCTTGTGTCTAGAGTTTAAATTGATTGGTTTATTGTCCTTTGTCAGTGGTCAACAGTCAGTGGCAAAGCAAACTGACCTTGAGAAGAGAAAAAAACTCATTTCTGACAACTGATACTAATAAAAAGAACTACTTATGGCTGCTGCCCCTCACTCCCTGACTCCAGATCGTCACCGTCCGGATAGAAGAAGCACTGTTTCCTCGCGGCAACCTAGAGGAAAGGCAATACCCCTGCGTTCCGAAAGCGGTTCATCGTCTAGAACCCGTAGCAGAAGCTCCCAACAGCGGGACTTTCAGGCACAGACACCCGCATGGCTGCGATCGCTGGTGACATTGCAGCGCACCTCCAACCTGGTATGTTTCTTCTTGATTGCTAGCACCCTGGGAGTTTATGCCTGGACGGTCTATACTCAGCAGATGTGGAGCCAGGAGTACCGCAAGTTGGAAAATCTGCAACGCAACGAGCGGCAAATGACAGCGGCAAATGAAGCCCTAAAAAATCAGTTGGCTCAAGAAGCTGAGCGTCCGGGTACGGGTTTGGTTGCTCCCAATCCAGCTAACACCATCTTTCTGCCGCCAGCGCCCCAGCGCCAGTCACGGCCCAAGCCAGTGGCAGCTCCTAACTCAGAAACATCCCCAACTACGCCACTAGGCTATTAACGAGGTATGGAAAAGTCAGGAGTCAGCAATCGTAGGTCGCTGCCTACGCAAAAGGTTTCTGGAACTGCTAAAGAGACGGGCGAGTTGAACCAGAATGGAAGTGGAATGCCAGAGTCAGTGAAAAAACTGCCTCGAAAACCCACTCAAAACGGAAAAAGTCGTCAGTCATCAGAACCAAAGCAAGGCGGCGAAAATCGGCAACAGGAGAAGATATCACCACAGCAGTCTTTACCTCAGAAGTCTTTTGATTGGAGCCTATTGCGTTCTCCGTCCTTGTTGCTGGGTACTTCATCCTTACGGTTGCTGCTTGTTTGGCTAATCATGTCTCTGAGCGGGCTAGGGCTGGCGATCAATTTGTATCGCCTACAAGTGGTGCAGGCACCGAGCCTGCTGCAAAAAGCGCGACAGCAGCAGATGGTCTATCTGCGCCCCTTTGTTCCCCGACGCTCGATTGTGGATCGCAGTGGTAACGTTTTGGCAACTGACCGTCCCGCCTATACGCTGTACGCCCATCCAAAGCTGTTTAAACAATCCAAACAGGCAATTGCGACGAAATTGGCGGTGATTTTGGGAGTTTCTGCTGACAATTTGCTTAAGCAGTTCAACAAGCAGGAAAGTGGAATTCGGGTTGCCTACGCCCTGACCGAAGAAGAAGCCGACGGTATTTCCCAATTGCGAACCGATGGCTTAGAGCTGATTCAACATTACGCCCGCCTCTATCCCCAGCAGGATCTAGCCGCAGACGTGGTGGGCTATGTGGATGTGGATCATCGCGGTCAGGCGGGTGTGGAGTATAGCCAGGAAAATTTACTCACCCGGGCTGTTCGCACCGTTCGACTGAGCCGCGCTGGTAACGGAACGTTGATGCCAGATCACGTGCCCGAAGGATTGCTGCATTTTGATGAACTGCAACTCCAGCTGACAATTGATAATCGCCTACAACGTGCTGCTCGTTCTGCCCTCAAGCAACAAATGGAGTTGTTTAGTGCCAAACGGGGCACTATCATCGTGATGGATGCGCGGGATGGTGCGGTGCTGTCCCTGGTTGCAGAGCCGACGTACAACCCGAATGAGTACTCTACATCGGATGTAGGTTTGTTTAAGAACTGGGCGCTGGCAGACCTTTACGAACCGGGTTCGACGTTTAAGCCGCTCAATATAGCGATCGCGCTGGAAGCTGGAGCCATCAAACCCGACACTGTATTCTACGATCGAGGTCAGATTCAGGTAGCTGGCTGGCAGATCAAAAATGCTGAAGAGGGAAGTCACGGTGCCCTGTCGATTTCTCAGATTCTGCAACAGTCGAGCAACGTCGGCATGGTGCAAGTTATCCAACAACTCAAGCCGAGTATCTACTACGGTTGGCTGGAACGGCTGGGGCTGGGACAAGCGGTTGGTATCGACCTGCCCTTTGAATCACCCGGACAAATGAAAAGCCAAGAGCAGTTTACGTCATCTCGAATTGAACCCGCTACCACCTCCTTTGGTCAGGGCTTTTCTCTCACCCCCATCCATCTGGCTCAGTTGCACGCTGCTCTCGCCAATGGTGGCAAACTGGTAACTCCTCATCTCGTCCGGGGACTCATCGACTCCCAAGGGCAGATGTACTGGCAGCCAACGCTACCCACGCCGCGCCCCGTCTTTTCCCCATCGACGACTCAGACGGTGTTAGAAATGATGGAAGCGGTCGTCACGAAGGGAACCGGGAAAGCGGCGCAAATCCCAGGCTATCGAATAGGAGGGAAAACGGGCACTTCCCAGAAAGCCAGCGCTACTGGGGGATATTCTAGCTCTGCCAGAATCACTAGCTTTGTGGGCATTTTTCCGGTTGATGCTCCCCGCTATGTGGTTCTAGCTGTTGTCGATGAACCGAAGGGCAAGGTCTATGGTTCCACCGTAGCCGCACCTGTAGTGAAATCAGTGATGGAAGCCTTAATTAGCCTTGAGAAAATTCCGCCTTCTGAAATTAAAAATTAAGTAGGAGAGCGTAAAGAAACCTATGTTGAAGCTGTCATTAGTTATTGGTGATAATTCAGAGCTAATAACTAATCGCAACCAACCGTTAGATTAGTTGTGCAAATCTGCTGACCCTTACATTTTTAATTACGAGTGGGGATAACGGCTTGCAGGTGATCGCGCAAAATTTTTATTTAATATGACTTTCTTAATTAGGCTGCCCAAGGTATCCTTAAATAATAGAAATATGTCTGATTTAAATATTAAAAGCTAGTTCTTCCTTATCGGTTTTATTTTAACAAAAATAAAATAAAAAGTCTATATCGTAGCCCTCAATAATTGTATGTAAAGGCAAGATCCCCGACGGCTAAGAGAAGTCGGGGATTCGGAAATCTAGCATCTCACAATTAAAATAGGATTGCTATCGCAGCCCTAAATGATTTGTGAAGCACCATCCTAAAATAAATTGCGGCTAATCGCTAAAGCCAATTCCGAAGGTGAAATTAAAAAAGAAGAATTAAATCTTACCTCTTTAATTTCTAACTTGGTACTTTTAATTGCGAATTTGACTTCGCTGCACTTGTTCCCACATTTGGTCGCGACTTTGGGACGGTTCCAGACAAGTTAGTCCTTGGCAAACTAACCCGACCGCACCTGATGGCAGATTCGACTCCGCCGTCGATACTGTTGTAGGCAGATATTGAGCAACTAAAGGAGTTAGGTGGTCGATAGTAGTGCGAACCAGCGTACAGTGATGATACCAATCCAGGGAGGTAAACAAACTCGGACAAGCTTGAGGTGACTGATGCATCACACTGCTGAAGGCTTGCAAAGCTTGTTCGCTGCGGTCGAGATAGGTAAGATTTTCAGTGAGTAAAGCCAGACGCACTAAGTTAGCGATCGCAATTCCATTCGCAGCCGGGGTGGCATTATCCACATAGCTGCGTTCCCGCACTAACAGATCGCTACTGGCATCGCTGGCGGTGTTATAGTATCCACCCAGTTCCACACTCCAGAGGAATTCGTCAAATTCTTCTTGGAGGGCGATCGCTTTCTCCATCCAGAAACTAGCGTGAGTCACTTGGTGCAAATCAAGCAGCGCTTTAATAAACAAAGCGTAATCTTCCGACTGCGCCAGTACCAAAGGTTTCCCGTCGTAGTTGAGACGGTGGAAGCGCCCCTCCACCCACTGACAATCCAAAATGAAATTAGCCGCTTTTCCAGCTAAGGAGAGATATTCTTCCTGCCTAAATACCCCGTAAGCTCTGGCTAAACCTGAAATCATTAGGCTATTCCAAGCCACAATCATTTTAGTATCCGTCACTGGCGGAATTCGACCTGACCAGTTGCCAGTTTTTGCCTCGTAGTTATTGCGGGCGGGAGGAAAGGTTTCTAGGGCAGTGGGAGACGTACCGTAACGTGCTTCAAATAGCTTTGCGAGTGCCTTTTCTACTGTTTCGCTCAAAATATCCGGATGGCGGCGCTGTAAGACGTTGAGACCTTCAAAGTTGCCCCCCGGCGTCACGGTAAATTGCAGTTGAATTTCGTCTAACTCGTCTGGAGTCAGCAATTCGACTACTTCAGGGTACGTCCAGACATAAAATGCCCCTTCCTCTGGTTCTGCTTCCTCTGGATGGGTAAAATTATCCGCGTCTTGGGCAGCATAGAAATAACCCTGCGGTGCCGTCATTTCTCGCTTTAGCCATTGAAATGTACCTGCGATCGCTCTTTCAAATGCCGGTTCTTGTATCCCAGCACTCCACAAATCAGCCAGATACTCCACGATCTGACCATTGTCATAGAGCATTTTTTCAAAATGCGGTACCGTCCAAGTCGGATCGACCGTGTAGCGGTGAAAACCGCCGCCTACATGGTCGTAAATCCCGCCCAGTGCTAAATCTAAACCGCGCTGGGTACACGCCTGCTTGGCGTCGTATTTGGATTCAAAATTAAATCGAATTGCTCGCAGCGCCAACTCGGCATAGGGCATCATTGGGAAACTAGCGCCATGTTCGCTAGAAGCCACTATCCCGGTATTCGTTTCTAACCCCTGCTGTAGCAAATCCTTGTTGGTCAAGGCAGGTTTTAAACCCGTCCCCATACTTGGTCGCAGAATGGCTGCTTGCTGGAGATGACCCAGAAGTTCTTCTTTTACCGCGTGCAACTTCGCTTTGTCTGTATCGTAGTAACCACGAATCGCTTGTAGCACTTGTAAAAATCCGGGACGCCCGTAGCGCGGTTCTACCGGAAAATATGTACCGCCATAAAACGGCACCCGATCCTCAGGAGAGAGAAAGACATTCAAGGGCCAACCGCCTTGACCTACCATCATCTGTAACGCCTGCATATAAATACTATCAATGTCAGGTCGTTCTTCCCGGTCTACCTTGATCGGGATAAAGTTGGCATTCATGTAGTCTGCGATCGCCTGGTCGGAAAACGCTTCTCCTTCCATCACCGTACACCAGTGGCAGCTGGAGTAGCCAATCGATAGGAAAATTGGCTTATTGTCCCGCTTGGCAGCTTCTAGGGCTTCTTCACTCCAAGGCCACCAGTCGATGGGATTTTCAGCGTGTTTGCGGAGGTACAGGCTTTCAGCTTGATTGAGGCGATTGGTCATGGGGCTAATAGCAGAACTCGATATGAGTACGTTTTCACCCCTAGCAGTTTAGCGTGATGAATGGAGCGATCGCTCCATCCCACGCTAGATTCTGGTCAATCGTGGCTGGGTGAGTACATTAGTTAACCGAACCTTTGAGCGAAGCGTTATTTTCTTTAATTTCGATATCGTTTATTTTTAAACGTCCCAATTCCAGTTCCAGTTTCAATCTTTGTTCAATCTTCTCTTGAGGAATTCCCAGCCGCTGGGAAAGTTCTGCTGTGGTAAAACTCAAATTTCCTACTTTTATTTTTGTTTGTTCTTCAAGTTTTAACTGCCCATTTTCTACCCTTGGCTTACCTTCTACCCCAATATAAACTTCCTTCTCTTCTAAAAAAGGGAATGTTTTTATGACTTTTTCTAACAACTCTTTCTCTTGTTGATTCAGTTCTTCTTTGGGAACTTCTGAGACATTGAATACAACCCCGCTTTCTACCTGACCGTTTTTGATGGTTGTATTGAGACCCTTGGTAGATGCCAGTAACTTACTGGTGTTTTTATCTTTAGCAATTGTTGAAATTACCAAATCATTCACTTCATTTTCACTCAAGTCAATTTCTATATCTTGACTATCTAATTCCGCCTGAGTATTTTGGGTATTTTTATCAATAGCAGGTTTTTTATCACTTCCATCCCGTCTGCTTAGTTCTGTTTGCAATCCTTGGCTAGCTCCAATGCTATTTTCTATTTTGGCATCAACATTTCTTTGCAATCTGGCTTTGACTGTTTGGACTTCAGCTTCATTTCTAAAGTCAATTTGTCTAACTTGAGGATTTGTAGTTTTTTCTTTGGTAACGTACCACTCAGGAAGTTGGGTCGCCTGTTTCCAGTAATAATAAACTACTGAAAAAGAACCCAAGGCTAATAACAAAAATAGAAAAATGCTTTTTTTCATGTTCAAGTCAACTTATTTTTGTAACAAAGTTTGATATTGATATATAGAGATTTTATCCTTGTTTATAACAAAATTAGTTTCTTTCCTTTCTTAGCGTTCTTTATGTCTTTGGGTTTGAATAACATTGCCTGGTTCACGGGAAGCAGAGGGACGAGAAAAAGAAAAGCGCCCCAACTGCTCTAGCTTGCGTAGATTATAGACGCTGCCCCGGTTCAACCGATCAACTGGGGTGCTAGGACAGGGTGCTAGGCGCGATTTGCTAAGAGCAATACCGCTTCGCTACCGCGCCTACCAATAACTTCCATCAATTAAAGCATCCTATCTCTGGCTTGATTGATGGAGGGGCGATCGAGGTGCTGTTGGTACAAACAGGCAAAAAACTCAATTTCTTGTCGGGCACTTTGTTGGAGTGGTGTAGGAAGAGAATCCGCTAACACGGTAAAAGGTTCTGTGACACTTTCGAGTAAATCGTAGATTTCTTCTAAAGGTACATCCTGATATTGCCGTGTCTGTGCAGCCAGTGCTGCTGTTGGCGTTAAGTCAATCTTCTGTTGAGCGATCGCTTCTAAATCTTTAAATTGCACGGTCATATCGAGCAACTCCTTTGTTAATAAGGACGCATCTGTACAGAAGTCGATCCAGTCAACTCCCCATTAGCGTTGGGTTGAGCAGTTGAGAGCGATCGCGGTGTCTGAATTGTGGTTGGGACGCTTAGTGCTGCGATTACATTGAGCAACAAGGTGATCGTGGCGGCTTGCAGAAGTCTTTTAGGCATGACTCGGTTCCCTCCATCCCCGAATAGTTCTAACAGTACGATTTGCTATAGCGATCGCACTTCGTCCCATTGATTCACCCAGTTGGGCGATTGTTTCCTGACGAAGACAACCAGCAAGATGCGATCGCTGTTGAAAAACCGAACCTCAGAGGACACAACGACAAAATACGCCTACCCTTTCAGTGCTACCGACGGGTTTTCCCTGATGTTCTACATTCCAGCCGACAAGCCCAATCCACCTGCTGCAAGCGCACCTTCTCGCTAGGGTTGTATCGGTAGTATTTCCAGCACCCGGTACTTTCTCCTACAATCGCTAAAATTAAGAAAAATCACCCGAAAAAGCAGACTCCATGATTCCTACCGTTATCGAACAATCAGGTCGTGGCGAACGTGCCTTTGATATCTACTCCCGGCTCCTCCGGGAACGCATCATCTTCCTGGGACAACAGGTTGATTCCGACCTTGCCAACTTAATCGTGGCTCAGCTGCTGTTTCTAGACGCTGAAGATCCAGAGAAAGACGTTTACCTGTATATCAACTCTCCCGGTGGTTCCGTCACCGCAGGTATGGGCATTTTTGACACGATGAATCAAATCCGCCCGGATGTTTGCACCATCTGCCTCGGATTAGCCGCTAGTATGGGCGCTTTCCTCCTCAGCGCGGGTGCTAAAGGCAAGCGGATGAGTCTGCCTCATTCCCGGATCATGATCCACCAGCCTCTCGGCGGCGCTCAAGGTCAAGCCACCGATATTGAGATTCAAGCCAAGGAAATCCTGTACCACAAAAGACAGCTGAACGAATATCTGGCTAAACACACAGGTCAGCCCATCGAGCGGATTGAGGAAGATACTGAACGCGATTTCTTTATGTCGGCAGAGGAAGCCAAGGACTACGGTTTGATCGATCAGGTGATTAAACGCAGTCCCTCTGCTACCCGCACAGCCGTTGCAGCGGTATAGAGAACTAAAAGTTAACGGACGTGCAATTTCTGGTTAGCCCATCCATCGAGCGGGGCTTGGGAGGATCGAGTCAAGCAAATGTTGTGAGATCCCCTCAGGAACATAGATTAAATAACTTACGCTCGTTCACGTTTTGTAGGGACATGGCATTGCCATGTCCCTACTACGCAAAAATTAGGAGGTTAATCAATCCACGATCCTTCGTTCCCGATCGATTGAGGGAGAAATACAGAAAATTACACATCCCGTCAATAAAAAATGGAGCTTCCCCCATTTTTTATTGACGATGTTGCTCAGTTACTTTTCCGGTGTTGGGAGAGATTCAAGATAGCGCAGGAAATCCAGCAATTGTTCCTGATTCAGCTCCGAACGACCTCGCTTACCGTAGGTTCGCTTCAGATAATCTTTTCCTTGCTCAGCAGTCCAGCGCAAACGCTTAATTTCTACCGTCGTTCTAGCCATCGCTTCGGATAAGTCCATCTCCTCAGCAGCAGAACTTGTGCTGCCGATAGTCATATCCATCGGACTTGGCTGAATAACCTCTTCGCTAGCGTGATAACCAGGCGAAGAGGTCATTGGCTGATTATGCTGGCTGCTAAACAAGCCTCCCGACATTTCTTCGGGTGTCTCGATCGCAGCATCATCCCCATAAAGCTCAGTATGGGCAGGGGAATACTCTTCTGCAAACGGGACATCCTGATTCGATAGCACGACGGGAGGTGGTGAAGCAGGTTCTTTTTGCCCCCGATCTGAGAAGGACATTCCAGCCATATCATTGAAGCTGACTGGATCGGAATACAGCCGATTTGGGCTTGGCTGCGAGGGGCTTTCTGACGGAATGACCGTTTCGCGTCTGGGGTTTGCGATCGCCCCCACTGGCACCTCAACCGCCACAGTTTGCGTAATCTGAGCATCAGACTGCGTAACTGGAGTGTTGTGGCTAGAACTTCCAGCAGGAATTCCCAAACAGTTCAACGCTCTGGCTGTTGCCTTGTCTTCTGCCAGCTCAATCTCACCGGCTGCTGCCAAACCTGTCGCTAGGATTACACCTTCGACTTGAACAGCGGCTTTGACCACGTACTTTCCTTCATGAATGGTTAGTAACTCAGTGGTCAGGCTGCCTAAGGGATAACGAACTCGGAATTGAGAAAACATAATACTCCACGCCACCCAAACCTAGTCGGGTTTTTTGGCTCCCATCAACGTTAAGTATAGTACGCCCCCTGAAAAACGATTTTAGAGAAGGTACCGCAAGAAACTAAAATAATTAGAGACTGTTCATCGGTATGGTATAAAACCATTCCCTACTGCCCGCTACGCTCGCAAGTGACCGAGTCCGTTTCACAGTGGTTGGCTTGAGAAAAGGCAGTCAGACAAAGTGCTTGTCGTCGCTTTTGTCGTCAAGCACCTGAACAGAGAAAGCACTGGTTGCTGCCAGGCGCTGGTTGCATCCAGAGTTCTTGTTCGGGACATCTGCTTGATATTCGCAAAGGCGGGCTGAAGGAGGGATGGTTGCCTGACGATGTTCCCTTGACGCTCAACTGTGGACTGTAGATTAAAGACGACCAACCGTGGACTAGAGACTACCAAACGCAGCCGTCTGTTGTCCAAAATCTGTAAAAAGACAAAATTTTGTTTGTTTACAAAGTCTAAAATCGATAGTCCAAAATCTTCCGCTCGCGTAGTGTATGCCGCGATTAACTGCGACTCCTCGCATAGCGTATATCGCGATATGCATCTCCTCGTGTAGCGCTAAGAAGGCTAGAGCATCGCGTTCGATGACGATGACAAGGTTTCGCATACTGTAGGGTGAGAAACGCGCCACCCAGGTAGTAGCGAGACATCTGTTAAAAACGCGGCGAATTTGGCGCTGCCACATCAGGGTAAAAATACCCATGCTTTCTAAGCATGGCGTCAGGATAACAAGGAGAAAAATCGCTTTCAATCGTCAGCGGTCAACAGTCAGTAGTCGGCAAGAAGAAAGAAGCAACTGTTGTAGAGATAAGGTTAGCTCGTCTCTATCAGCTGACAAATGTAGACAAACAGAATTGTTTTTATGGTGGAGGCAAACTCATAGCTGCATGGAATTTTCAATCGCTACACTACTTTCTAATTTCACAGATGACAAATTAGTCGCTCCTAAGGTTCTGGAAAAAAAACTGCGTTGCCAGGATGAAGAGAGCTTAACTAAACTACAAATTGCCTTGGATGCCTTAGAAAAAATTGGCATTTTGGTCAAAGATCGCGGTAAGTATCGGCGCGTCCAAGAAGAAGATGTCGTCGAAGCCAAACTGCGCTGTTCGAGTAAAGGGTTCTGCTTTGCCATTCAGGAGGTAGAAGGAGCGGAGGATATTTACGTCCGAGAGAGCCATCTGAGTACTGCTTGGAATGGCGATCGCGTTCTCGTCAAAGTCACCAAAGAAGGAAACCGCAAACGCTCTCCAGAAGGGGAAGTGCGGCTGATTCTAGAACGGGCCAATCCCTCGGTCTTGGCACGAGTCAAGCAAGTCGAAACCGGCTTTAGAGCCGTCCCTCTAGACGATCGGCTGCTATTTGAACTGAATCTGCATCCGAACGGTCAAAACTTGGCGGAAGCCGTCGATTACCTCGTTCACGTCGAAGTTTTACGCTATCCCCTGGCATCGCAGCCGCCGATTGGCAAAGTCGCTCGCATTCTCGGCAGCAATGCAGAAGCCGCCGCAGACACCGATATTGTCTGTTGCAAGCACGACTTACCTCGCAACTTTCCATCTGAGGTGCTTAGAGCCGCAGAGGAATTGCCCAAACAGCCAAGTCAAAAAGATTTCAAGCACCGGCTGGATTTGCGGAATTTGTTAACTCTTGCCTTTATTCCTGAGCCTTCAGGAGCGGGAAGTGAGAACGAAACCGCTCAGCACGTCACAGAAAACGCTCTGACTCTTAACAAAACAGAGGCTGGAGTGTGGCAGTTGGGCGTCCACATCACGGATGTTGCCCACTACATTGAGCCACAAGAAGCCCTGGATCGGGAAGCTCGCAAGCGGGGAAACACCGTCTATCTCGGAGACATGGTGCTGCCAATGCTGCCGGATGCTGTTGCCAGTCGCTGCTCCTTGGTACCCGGCGAAGCTCGCTTAGCGATCTCGGTACTGTTAACTCTCGATTCCGCCACCGGACAAATGGTGGAGTATGAGATTCAACCCACGGTGATTCAAGTAGATCGCCAACTCAGTTACGACGAAGCGACAGCAATTTTAGAGCGTCATCAAGATGCCGAAGCGCCAGTGTTTGAAATGCTCAGTCAGTTGTTTTACGAGCTGAGTCCGGCAGTGAAAGCACAGCGCCTAGGGAGGGGAGGATTTGAACTGAATCTGCCCGGTACTCAATTGCCCTACAACGATGAAGGCATCCTAGGAGCGATTGTATTTTCGGGAGGAGTGCGTTCTCTAGTCGTAGAGTTGATGCTCCTGGCAAATCAAGCGATCGCTACCCATTTGCAAGCACTCTTTCTGCCTGCAACGTATCGCATTCAGCCTTCTCCAGACCCGGAGGATGTGCAGGAATTGATGAAGTTGGCGAGTAATCTAGGCATGGAACTGCGCTTAGAGCAGGAAGAAGCTGTGACATCACGGGATTATCAACGTTTTACTCAAATGTTCGCTCAATCCCAGTCAGAGCGAGTCTTGATGTATCTGTTGCAGTCCACCCTGAGACCCTGTGGTTACAGTACAGCTCCAGGCTCTCACTTTGGTTTGGCTTTGGGAATAGGCGAGGACGAAAGCCCCTACACTCACTGTCTCTCACCGCTGCGACGCTATGCAGATTTACTGATGTCGCGGGTATTGCTTGCTGTATTCGAGAAAGGACGCGATCGCCGAACCACTCGCGCCAAAGAAAGCGTGAATCTGCGTCATAGTTCCGCCCAGGGCAATATCAACTGGAATGTCTTGCCACCAGACGTGCAAGAAGATTTAGAAAGCCAGCTACAGGGTATCGTTGTGCATCTCAACGAGCGTGAAAAGCTGACTTCAGATGCACAAGCGGATCTGGAAGGACTCAAAAAAGCCGAGCTAATGAAGGAGCGCACGGGAGAGGTCTTCCAGGGCTTAATTACCGGCGTCCAGTCTTACGGGTTCTTTGTGGAAATTGAAGACTTGCTAGTGGAAGGACTGGTACACGTCAGCTCTCTTAAAGATGACTGGTACGAGTTTCGCTCCCGTCATGCTTGCCTGGTTGGGCGGAAAAGCCGCGTTTCTTATCGTCTAGGCGATCGCGTGGAAGTCCAAGTTAAGAGCGTTGATTACTATCGTCAGCAAATTGACTTGGTCATTGTCGGCGGCGGTAGCGAAGCCAGCAATGAGGATATAGAAGCAGATCCTTCTGCCGATCCTGAATTGGATGAATAGCTAATCGTTAATGGCTCATGGTGTGTTCAAGAACCATGAGCCATTAACCGTTTAGCTAATTACTCATTACCTACTACTAATGACCAAACCCCTTATCCTCGGCATCACGGGTGCCTCTGGCTTAATTTATGCCGTACGTGCCTTAAAATTTCTGCTCCAAGCTGAGTACAGCGTTGAACTGGTTGCCTCCAAATCTACTTACATGGTTTGGCAGGCAGAGCAAACTATCCGGATGCCTGTAGAAGCAGTGGCACAGGAACTATTTTGGCGACAGCAAGCTGGAGTCGAAACGCAGGGTAAACTTTACTGCCATCCTTGGGGCGATGTGGGAGCCAATATTGCCAGTGGTTCCTTCCGCACCCTAGGGATGGTGATTATGCCGTGTAGTATGAGTACCGTGGCGAAACTGGCAGCTGGCTTAAGTTCCGACCTTTTGGAGCGAGCAGCAGATGTCCAACTCAAGGAAGGGCGGAAACTGGTTCTTGTGCCCCGCGAAACGCCCTTTAGCTTGATTCACCTGCGTAACCTGACGGCTTTGGCAGAAGCAGGTGCCAGAATTGTCCCAGCAATTCCTGCTTGGTATCATAATCCCCAAACAATTGAAGACTTAGTAGACTTTGTGGTGGCGCGTGCCTTAGATCAGCTAGATATTGACTGTATCCCGATTAACCGATGGGAAGGAAAATGAAAAATTAAAAATGTAAAATTGAAAATACAAGAAGAAATTCTGCATTTTTAAGCTTTAATTTTTAATTTTTAATAGATTATGCCTGCGATTCGGATTTTACTGCTGATGTTGGTGCTAGGGTCCGTAGCACTACTTGCTTTACAAAATTTGTCGCCGGTGCTAGCGCTGGTATTTTTGGGTGCTAAGACGCAAGCGCTACCTGTAGGGGTTTGGATTTTGGCAGCGATCGCAACGGGTGCCCTGACTGGCAGTTTCTTACAATTGTTGAGCTATCTACAACGGCGTCCCTTACAAGCACGCATCCGCAAACTAGAAGCTACAGAACCCCCTCGTGCCAACCAGTCGCGGCGGGAAACTGCCCAATCTACCTATACCACTCAACAAACCTCTACCACTCAACAAACCAGTTACACCCCTCCCCCTCCGCCAGAGCCAACGAATACCGATGCGGATGGAGATGACTGGGAAGATGAGGTTGCGGAGGATGATGATTGGGGGGATGAATTGGAGGAACCGCGCGATCGCACTCCAAGCCGACAACCGTTTGCAAAAGAATCTGTAGAAGAACGTACAACCTACGAGCGTCAGCAAGAACCGAAAAGCGCCTCTCGAGCGGGTTCCGTCTATTCTTACAGCTACCGGGAACCGCGCAATTCTGGGGTGGGAAAAACTGAAGCCGTTTATGATGCTAGTTACCGGGTAATTACCCCGCCCTATCAGGAACCTGAACCTGTACAGAAAACCAATCCGGATGAGGACGACTGGGGATTTGAAGACGAGGACGACGAGTTTGACACTGATTGGAAGAACCGATAAGCCTAGAGGGTGACTTTTTTTTGAGAGGGTTTCCCTCAACCCCTCTCCGGGGAAGCATTCACACGCTTTATTATTTTGACTCCTGAATGCTCAAGTCATTAACCCCAAGAATTAACTCTAAACTACTGCTTATAACCGCATCAGTTCGCGCGATTGCTGCTTAACAAGACCTGTCATTGCGGCTTTCTGCAAGGTCATGAAGGCATTAAAATCCTCATTGTCATACTTTTTTCTTAATAACTGTCGCAGTTGATCTTCAGCTTCAACGGTTAAATATCCAATAGTCAGTGCTTGTTCGACAAGTTCGCGGATGAGCATCATAATTTTTCACCAACTCAATCAACACCAGGAGAAACCATTAGGTTTTTAAATAGGGAATTCACTTCAGTTAATTTACGGATGCCTTTTCTGAGGCAGAGCAATATAATTGAGCCGCAGGGTAGGGTAATGCCGTTAAAACCTAGGAAAACCATCGCTTCACCTCTTTTCTCCCTCTCAAAAACTGTGAAATTTTAATGAACTTTAGATGAAAGTTAGATAAAGTCTTCCTAAAATTTAAGGATAGCCAAAATATTAAAGAAACTTCATCTAACAATCGTTATTAAATTCGTTAGAACTTCATCGTAACTTCGTTAGGATTTCATAATTAATCCGTTAGAATCAGGCGTTGACAGCCTTTATTGGGGTTAGCAACGCGAGACAATGGTATCAACTGTTGAGCGGCAGGACGACGAGTTTACAGAAGCAGCAAATAATTGGCATTTGGAGAAGCTTTATATAGATTTAGCATCTGCCAAAGGAAGGAGTCTGACACCCGTTGAGAAGAAATTCTTAAGAGGATTGTTGTGTGGCTATAGTCCAGCAGAAATAGCAGACACTGTCTACAAAAGTCGCACTAGCAGTGCCGTTAGAGTTTACTTATCGAATGGGCTGTACAAATACATTCAAGAACTCCTGATTCGCCAAACGGGTGACGTTATAAAAATCAAGAACTGGAGCCGCGTCACCAACTTGCTCTCAAAAGCTGGATATAAAATAGATTCAGCTAACGTAGCCGAACACGGTCAAGCTGAGACATCTGCGATCGGGACAGCGATCGCTTCCCAGGATTGGGAAGAAGTGATTGATGTAGCAGCTTACTACGGTTGCGAGGAAGAACTGGCAACCTTAGAGCAGTGGATTGTCCACGACAGCTGCCGCTTAGTGGCATTGTTGGGGATAGGGGGAATCGGGAAAACTGCTCTTGCTGTAAAGCTAGCAGAACAGATTCAGCAAGATTTTGAGTTTGTCATTTGGCGATCGCTACGTCATGCTCCATCAGTTCAAGATTTGGTGGCAAACTTGGTTCAATTTCTGTCTCAAGGACAGGAAATCATCGGTGACGCAACCGCAGACGAGGGAATTTCCCTACTGATGGCTTATCTGCGATCGCATCGCTGTCTGATCGTCCTCGATCGAGCAGAGGAAGTCTTATCTCCTATCCAACACGCTGGATACTATCGTCCCGAATATGAGGGATATGGGGAACTGTTCCGACGTCTGGGAGAAGAACGCCATCCTAGCTGTCTGGTTCTCACCAGTCGGGAGAAACCGAAAGAAATTGCATCCTTAGAAGGGGAAAACTTACCCATTCGTTCCTTAGAACTAAGGGGGTTGTCAGCATCCGATGGACAAGAGTTACTGCAACTCAAAGGTTTAGTTGGCTCAACCGAAGAATGTAGAGTCCTGATCAACCGCTATGCGGGAAATCCGCTAGTCCTGAAAATTGTAGCAACGACGATTCAAGATGTCTTTGACGGAAATATCACCGACTTTTTAGCAGAAGGGTTGGTTGTCTTTGGGGATATCCGAGATCTACTAGATCGGCAGTTCAATCGCCTCTCGGACTTAGAAAAAAAAGTAATGTACTGGCTGGCAATTCGTCACAAGTTAATTCCTATACGTTCCTTGCGAGACGAGGTGGTGCCGGGAGTATCGAAACGGCAGCAGCTAGAAGCAATGGAATCTTTGCGACGGCGATCGCTGATTGAAAAAACCTCGAATAATTTCACCTTGCCACCTGTTGTCAGGGCGTATCTCGCTGACAAATTAGTTGAGCAGATTTGTGAAGAAATGACGACTAAAGATGTGGCTCTTTTATTAAGCTTGGGGCTAATTAACGCTCCATCTGGGAGATACGAAACCAACCGTCGTCTAACCTTACCGGGTTAAAATTACCGGGTTAACAAAGGGCTGGAAAGGACGATTTTTCGCCAATGCTTGGCTTAGCCGCTAGCATCTCCCACAGGAAAGTCGCTGAGAAAGGGCGAGTTCGCGGGACTCTTGCCTCACTTGACCCAGCATTGCAGCTTGCTGCAACTGCATAAAAGCGTTGAAGTCTTCTAATCCATACTTAGTTGTTAAAAGTCTCCGCAGCTGTTCTTCGGCTGCAACAGTTAAGTAGCCTGTACTCAAAGCATGTTGGACGACTTCGCGGATATTGCTGAGGTTATTTTTCATGGTAGAACACCCAACTTTGATGATCCTAAGTGAGATTACCGTGCTTCACAATTTAACCTTATTAGGCAACCGTAACATTACTGAAATTGAAACAAAGCAATTATAGGGTAATTTCAAAGTAATTCAAAGCCAAGTTGGTTGCTCAAGTTAATAGTTTGCAGGATTTTGTTGACACAAAGCTCCAAATTTTGTCAGAAATACGCAAAAAGGTCTATCGGTATCTATATGGCTGGTGGATTTGACCTCAGAAGAGATAACAGTAACGTTTTTTTGTCCGCAAGCTTAAAGAAAAAGCTACACGAAGAATTCAACAGAAAGTACAAGCCTGAAGGCAAGCGTGCCTTAATGCAAGAATTTTTGAGTGCGTGGCGGAAACAACTCAATACACTTGAACCCTCCCGCCAAGCTTTACAAGCAATTTTGAACTCGGAGAGCCGCCAAACCTGCGAGTATCGGATTGCCAATGGCTTATGTCATCTGTTATTGAACTGTTCCTATGATGAATGGAGCGAGTTTTCTCAGAATGCTCCCGACAATTCTCAGAGCTTGCTATCCTATCCAATCGGGGAAGAGGTCGGTTCTCAAGACTCCTTATCTACCACTCCTGGTATAAGATGCTGGGAGGAAAGTCAAACCGTCAACGCCCTAACCGAAGCGCCACTAGATCGGGGCAAAAAACGCCAGTGGGGCTTGTTTATCCCTAATCCGCGATGTCGGATGGTGTGGGGGCGAGAAAGCTTCATTCAAGAAGTATTGAACCGCCTGGACGATCCCACAGAACTCTCTATTTTTTCCCTCAGCGGCAGTCCAGGGTATGGCAAATCTGAAGCTGCCAGCCAAATTGCGAAAGAAGCACTCGACAGAAATCTGTTCGCGGATGTGGTGTGGGTGACAGCGAGGCAAAGCGAGTGGGTGGATGGTTACATCAGCCAGGAAAAGCAGTTTGAGGCGCTGACGTGGAAGAAATTTTTAAATGAAATCGCGCATCAACTGGATTGTCCCCCTGAGCGAGTTCACCAGCGTTTGAGAGCAGAGAAATTGCTTGTCGTCTTGGATAATGCGGAAACCGCACAAGTTGAAGATATTCTGGCGAACCTTATCAAAATGCTCAACCCCAGTCGCGCACTGATTACCAGCCGACACCGAACTAAACCTCCCTATGTAAGACTAATTGAAATCCCAGGACTCGAAGAAAGATGGTCGTCTAAATTGTTGGAGGATGAGGCAAAATACAACAACATTTCGGTAATCAAGCAGGCAAGCAACGAACAGCTTTATCAAATGCATCAATTGTCTTGCGGCGCACCCTTAGCACTACATTTCCTGGCTGGGCGAGTATTCCACGATCAAGCACTTGAGCCAATCTTGTCGGAATTAAAGCTTGCCAGCCGACAAGTTGAGACCTTCTACCGCTTCTGTCTGGAAGCAGCGTGGCAGCGAATCAATGTGGCAGCAAAAAGTGTACTGCGTTATATGGGCGGGGTGGATGCCACGGTTAGCAGAGCCGAGTTGTCTCAAGTTGGGAAATTACTGGATTCGGACTTAGATGCGGCACTGGCGGATCTGAGACGATGGTATTTGATTGAAGACGTACAAGATGAGCTAGGTAATCCCCGCTACGATCTGCATCCTTGGGTGAGAAGCAGCGTGCGCGGAGGATTGGTAGAAAAGTGGCAATCGTCGCTGGAAGACTTGGATAAAGATAGCTACCGGGAAATTTGATATGTAGGTGAAAGAGTTAATTTCTTCCGTTGATGGTTACACTAGGACAGCGATCGCTCTGGCAATTGTAAATATGGAAAATAGCAATCAGAACCTACGCGACCGGCTCAAGGGCATCAATGTCTATCTGATTGGCATGATGGGTGCGGGAAAGACAAGCGTGGGACGCTTATTGGCGCAGCATCTGGATTATCGCTTTTTCGATACCGACGCTGTAATTGAGCAAGTTGCCAAAAAATCGATTAATGAGATTTTTGCCAGTGACGGGGAAGAAAGCTTTCGGAAGCTGGAAAGCCAAGTGCTGTCCGAATTGTCGGCTTATACGAAGTTAGCGATCGCTACTGGCGGCGGTATTATCCTGAAGCGAGAAAATTGGAGCTATCTCCAGCACGGTCTCGTCGTATGGCTGGATGTCCCTGTGGAACGTTTAGTCGCCCGTTTGCAAAACGATACCACCCGACCTCTGTTAAAAAACGCTGACATCGCGACCGAATTCCCAAAGCGGTTTGAGCAACGAAAACCGCTGTACGCCCAAGCCGACCTGCACATCACCGTTGGCGAGGGGCAAACTCCCGAACAAATTGCGACGCAAGTAATTGAAGCAATTCCCGCAGTTCTTAAGCCAAAGCCAGACAATAACGGTCAGTAAAACTGGAAACAGCCGCCTCTAATCGTGCCGCAGACGCCAGTATGCACTAAACTTCTAGAAAACGATTACTGGCATCATCCTGCTAAGCAATGCTTAACGATAGCGAATACCTCAAGAAAGCTGAAGCGACTCGCGTTCGAGTGCTAAGCGAAGCACTACCCTACATCCAGCAATTTGCCGGTCGCACCGTTGTCGTTAAATACGGCGGCGCGGCGATGAAAGACGCTTCGCTCAAAGATAAGGTAATGCGCGACATTGTATTCTTATCCTGTGTAGGCTTGCGTCCCGTCGTGGTACATGGCGGTGGTCCAGAAATAAACTCTTGGCTGGGCAAACTGGGAATCGAACCCCAATTTAAAAATGGCCTGCGCGTGACCGATGCCGCCACAATGGAGGTGGTGGAAATGGTTTTAGTGGGTCGGGTCAATAAAGAAATTGTCTCCTTAATTAACCGTGCTGGCGGTTCCGCTGTTGGACTTTGCGGCACAGACGGCAACTTGATCAAAGCCCGACCAGAAGGGGTAGAGGGCATTGGTTTTGTGGGAGAAGTGAACAGTATTGATATCAAGCTTTTGCAGTCACTGGTCAGTAGCGGATATATCCCTGTAGTGTCTAGCGTGGCAACCGATGACAGTGGACAAGCCTATAACATCAATGCGGATACCGTAGCTGGGGAACTTGCGGCAGCTTTGGGGGCAGAAAAGTTGATTTTGCTCACAGATACAGCAGGGATCTTGCAGGATTATAAAGATCCCTCCACTCTGATTGCCAAAGTGGATATCGCCGAAGCGAGGCGTCTAATTGAGAAGGGTATCGTGGGCGGTGGGATGATTCCCAAGGTGAAATGTTGCGTGCGATCGCTTGCTCAAGGCGTTCGGGCTACTCATATTATTGACGGTCGTATTCCCCACGCACTGCTATTAGAAATTTTCACCGACGCCGGTATCGGCTCGATGATTATCGCCTCTGAGTTTATGACTTAGGGTTTATGACTTAGGCGTGCGCGATTAACGAATAATAATCTGCCTGGGTTGGTTGAAGCGTCTGCGATTGCCTCGCGGATTCACAATCACTGGATTAATCAGGATAGAATCCCGAATCTGGGGATTGATTAAGGTGGGGTTGATCAGTGTTGAGTTGTTGACTCTCCTGTGCGATCCCACCGGGTAGCTGGGATAACTCGGATAGGAGTTGGGATAACCCTGGTAATAGTCGGGATAACTCGGATAGGAGTTGGGATAACCCTGGTAGTAGTCGGGATAACTCGGATAGGGATTGGGATTGACTCGATAGTAATTACTCGATCCGCGATCGCTCATGCCTGTCGTTGGGTTGATCGGAATCGGACTGGGAATCGGACTGCCATAAACAAAGCTACCCGACGGCGGCTGGATAACTCCATGCTGGGGAAATCCATAAGTAGGCACGCCTTGCTGAATGATTAATTGTGCCTTGGCTGGGGAAATCGCCCCGGTTAGTACCGTAATGCCCAGCGTCAAGGGTGCTAAGCCGGTAGCAAGGCAAAACCGATGAAAACGATGCAACGGCAGAGGTAGGGTTTTGAGCATGGTTTTACATCCTAATCTTTTGGATGGTGCTAAGTATGAAAGTTTAAATGACTTCTTAAGATAAACCCTGGCAAGGCGAGGAAAATTCCCCTCGTTGATTCACCTGAACGGGTGATGTTGAAACAACGAAACAGAAACCACCCGTTACAGACGATAAATCTTCCGAGCTGGCATCTGGCAATTTTTGTCTTTCGATGCTCTCGAAAACCCTGGCAAAGGCAATTGATTTTAGCCGTCTTGATTACAGGATAATCTGCTTCGCTAAAATTTAAAGGGGCTGTCGGTGATGACGTACAAAGCACAAAAAAGTTCTCTTTAAATTCGATTGGCAAAGTGAATTCAGAAACCCAGGACATTATTAAAACCGAGTACCAGACTGGCACAGCGGCATTTGAACGTGGAGATTACCGCCAGTCAGTGCAGCATTTAGAGAAGGCGAGTAGTTTGGTGACTCGAAACTCCCGATTGGGAGGAGAAATCTTGATTTGGCTGGTGACGGCTTACGAAGCAGCAGGACAAACAACAGAAGCGATCGCCCTCTGCAAACAGCTGCGACATCATCCCGATCCACAAACTAGCAAGCAAAGCCGTCGCTTACTCTACATTATGGAAGCCCCGCAACTCAGCAGGCGTCCAGAATGGTTGACAGAGATTCCCGATCTCACAACTCTCGCTGACAGCGAACCGGAATTTCGCCGCGGGAGCAATCTTCAGGGTGCTACGAAAACTCCTCAAAAGCGTCCAGAACCGGAACCCATCGATCTCAGCCAAGTAAATACCAAGGACAATTTGTTTATTTGGGTTGCCTTGGTTGCCATTGGTTTGACACTCGGTGGATTAGCTTGGTTTAATTTTTGAACGCTAATTTTATCTGCGATCGGGTTCTTGTTTGGCTTCCCGCAAACCTTTTTTTCATGCTCAATATGGCGTGAGTGGATGGGCTTTCCTCAGTTGAGAAAATTCATCTAATCGCAAATTCAGCTTCTGTTTGATTTGTTGAGGAGATTTTTTCTCATCAAAAGTCGTAGAACAATTAGCAGCAGTCGGTAAACTTCCTCTCTGTCTTTACGGCGGTATTTAGGGCAGTAGTGCAACGAGTTCTTCTGGTAGCTTTAAGATGGTATGGGTGAAGCGGGAGAACCTGAGATGGTGACTGATGCGACGCTGGAGCAGATTCTGAAATTGGCGAAGGGACGAACCGACTCCGCTGAGGTTTACTATCTATCAAGCCAAGACACACCAGTTGAGTTTGAAAACAATCGCTTAAAATCCCTGCAAACCAAAGCGCTACAAGGAGTAGCGCTGCGGGTACTACACAAAGGAAGGCTGGGTTTTGCCAGTTCCACTGACTTGACGCGGCTGGAAGATTTGGTGGATGCTGCCGTACAAACTTCAGAAATTGGCGATAAGGCTGAGTTTGAATTTGCTGCGGATGTACAGGTGACGGAACCGGAAAAAAAATATACGCCACCAGCAACCCAGGAATTAGTGGAAGTGGGCGATCGCTTAATTTCTCAAATCCACGACTACAACTCCGATATTCTGGTAGATGTGGGGTTCCACGTCCGGACAAATAACGTAAAAATTGCAACCAGTGCGGATGTCTACGCCTCGCGCACTAGCCAAGTTGTCAGTGCCAGCCTTTCGGGGAATTTGGTACGGGGTGAAGATTTTCTCCAGGTTTATAGCTCCGATATTGCCCGTGAAGGCGTCCCAGATTTTAATCGCCTTCTAGAAGATTTGTTACGAAAATACGCTCTAGCAGAGCAGCCAGCGACCATTCAGAGCGGATCTTTCCCCGTTCTGTTTAATCCTAGAGCTGCCGCTAGTGCCATCGGACGCCTATTTAAAACGGTTCTCTCCGGTCAAAGTATCGTCCAAAAAGCCTCTCCTCTGGTCGGTAAACTGGGCGAAACCCTATTTGACGAACGCTTAAATTTATTTGAAGATCCCAGCATCGGGCCATCTGCCTGTGCTTTTGACGATGAAGGAACGCCCACCCGTCGCAAAGTGCTTATCGAGAAAGGCACGGTAAAAGAATTTTATTGGGATCGGCGCTGGGCAGCCAGGGCTGGCTGTGAGTCAACAGGAAACGGCTTTCGGGGTGGTTTGTCGCGTCCCAGCCCAGAGTTAGTAAATCTCTGCTTTGCGCCTGGGAAGACATCGACAGCGGATTTAATTGCCAGCATGGATGAGGGGGTGATTGTGGATCAGGTTCTCGGTGCTGGACAGTCGAATCAAATGGCGGGAGAGTTTTCTGTCAATCTGGATTTAGGCTACAAGGTAGAAAAAGGTCAGATTGTCGGTCGAGTCAAGAATACGATGGTGGCTGGTAGTATTTTTGAGGCGTTTAAAAATTTGGTGGATTTGGGCGATAAGCCGGAATGGGTAGGCGGGGGTAGTTTCTTGCCGAGTTTGTTGTTCCAGCAGTTGGGTGTAGCGGCGCGGCAAGGGTAACGAACGACTTCCGGCACGAGAGAAGGCAACCAGAGAAGTAAGGAGGAGAGAAAGGCGTGAAGTTAGCTGTGTTGAGTCGGAGTGCAAGGGGTGCTTTCGGTAAAGTATTGCCGAAAATGCGGGTTTTTTGGGCGATGCTGTTAGCGGTCGTATTGCTGTCGGGCTGCGTTCAGTATGATGCTGGGGTGAGGTTCGAGAATCCGAACCGGGGCGAGATTGTCCAGCATATCAAGTTGGGCGAACAACTGACGGCATTGAGCAGCGAGCAGGCACAGGAATGGTTAGATAGCCTTCAGCGTCGGGCGCGACAATTGCAAGGGAAAACGAAGCGCATCTCAAACCAGGAAGTTGTGGTGACAATTCCGTTTGCTAGCGGTGCGGAACTGGAGGAGAAGTTTAACCAGTTTTTTAATCCCCCGGCAAAGAAAGGTTCTCAGGCGACGACAGATACAGATTTACCAAAGATTAATTCCCACCTGAGTCTGAGACAGGGGAATTTCCTGTTCTGGATACGGAATCGCTTAAGCTACGATTTGGATTTGCGATCGCTCGGCGTTCTTTCTACTAACGGTAACGTTATCGTTAGTCCCGGTTCGCTGTTCGATCTAGACTTTAGCTTGAGAACCCCTTGGGGGGCACGGAGTGTTGAGAAGGCGGAGAATGCACTCAACCCAGTTGTCTCGGAGAAAGGACATCTGTTAGTTTGGACGCTCAAACCCGGTGAGGTGAACCATGTTGAGGCGGTATTCTGGCTTCCCAGTCCCCTCGGTATTGGTACCCTGATGATTATCTTGTTAGTAGTGGCAGGGTTTTATTTGAAATACAACCGAGGCAAGGGAAGCGGTGTCAGTTCTGCACCTCCATCGGTGCCACAGGTGCCGTAAAAACGCGATCGCGCTTTATTCGGAGCTTAACATTCGGACCTAACAGACTGGGAGCCTAGAACAGCTTACTTGCCGTTCGGAAGACGCTTCTGGGAATCCCAGTCGCTGGGATAGACATCAGCCTCAGTCTGCGATTTGCGTACTAACAATGTATAAATTTCGGTGGGTATTTCAATCTCCGCTTTGTGCAAGGCTTCTTTAATCGCCTCATTTGCTTTAGAAGTGGTTTCTAAAAACTCCAAACGCCGAGAATTCACCCAAAAGCGGATTTCCAAATTCACCTTTCCAGAATCCAGTTCCCGGACAAGGACTTCTGGCACTGGTTTTGGCTGCACGCCTTTGACTTTAAGAACGGCATCAGTAATCACTTGTTTAGCAGTAGAGATATTGGCACCATAGGCAATGCCAACTGTAACCGAACTGCGGCGGTGCTTGAAAGCTGTGTTATTGATAATGCTGGCAAGGAAAACTTCTTGATTCGGGATATACACTTTCCGCCCATCATAGGTATTTAGAGTGGTTGCCCGCAGTTGAATTTGGGTAACGGTTCCCTCAAATTCCTTGATCGTCACTTGATCGCCTAACCGAAAAGGTCGGGCGGCAAGTAAAATCATCCCGGAAATGTAGTTACTGAAAACCTCTTTGAGGGCGAAACCAATCGCGACGCTGGTAAGTCCCAATGCCCCCAGCAAGGCCCCAATGTCAAGCCCCAAGACGCCTAGAGCGATGACAGAGCCAATAACCCAGACTCCACCGTATCCCACTCGCCCCATCAGAATTTCAGTGCTGCGATCGCCTTCTGTCTCTTTCTGCGCCCATTTCAAAGCAATGTAACGTACGCCTCTAGCACCTACCCAGGTGATGCCAACGACGACCAATGCCCCTAAAATTAAGGGCAAGCTGCTGATGGCGTCCCGTACCAGATCGCGCACGGTAAGATAAAGTCGCTGTCCAACATCAATGGCTAGGGGCGGTTTTTTGAAAGCTTGATTTAATTGATTCGCCCATTTCTCGCCAAGCACCTCTACAGACACCCCAAAGTCGCGGGCGTCCTGTTGAGTTACTGACATTAAGACTCGGTTATTGAGTTGTAAGGTGGCTATCTTCCGTGGATTGTCCGGTTTAACGGTGACTTGCCCCAAAGCCTCTGATTGCAGCAGTATACTGGCAATCCGCCGATTGATAATTTGCGATCGCTCTTGAGCGCTGATTCCCGATAAACTACCTACTTGAAAAACTGGGCGTCCTCTGACAACAACATCAGCAAAATATTGTTCTTCAGTTGAAATCCTTACGGGTGTGGATTTTGGCGAGGTAGCCTCCTGGGCAAGCCCAGGTGGAATGGTAATGAAGAAAATGCTGGTAATGACAATTAAAATCTGGAGTCGCTGTGAGCCTTGCTGCCCAGTGCAACGATGAAAAAGAATTTTCATATCCATTCCGAAGGACGACCAAATTTAGCATAATTCGCGCATTTGGCATCTGAATTCTTACTATAGATAGGGAATCTTACTCTAAGTTTCAGTTGTTGCATTTCTCTTCCCCATACTTGACTTGTTTTCCCTCTATAATCTTTGATGAGCGATCGCTTGGTGTTCGTTATTCATTTTTTTATCTATCTTTAGGCGGATGAAAATACTTGATAATTAAAACTCTTTATTTTTAGTAAACTGCAACACTGAATAGTCTTACTCGCTCTGCTACTCTGTTGAAACAAAAATTATTCCAATGGAGAAGCGCAGTGCAAACTTCAACAAAATCCTATCTTCCAGAAGAGCTATGTAAGGCTCCAGATTATCATTTAGCGGAGAATTACCCAAAAGATTTACCAGAAATTGAAATAGGTTCTACTAAATCTAAATACTTAGACTCCCTAGCACCCATTAGTGCTGTGCAAGTTTTTGAAGACATACCAGGTATAAAAAAATCTACTTTCTCATTTGATACAGAGACAGAGACTTCCTTTGAAGTTTGGACTATTCTACCCAACAGGGTATTACTTCCCGAAGATTTAGAGTTTCTCAAGCAAGACAAGCATCGGGTAGAATTAATCGCGAAACAACTGGTTGAAATTGGTAATTCTTGGCTGAATTCACGAATTTTTGACAAAAAAATAAAAGTTCAAAGTTGGGAAGATATTCTAAGTATTTTGGATAAGTATGAATATGCTTATGATTTAATCGATATTGTTGAAGTTCCTTATAAAATTAGTAAAACAAATTTACAAAACGAATCTAGTGAAAAAGCTAAATATTGGAGTATTTCTCCACCGAGTTGGAATATTTCCCTGAAGAAAACTCGCAGTTTTAATGGATGTTATATCGTCGATGACTACAATTCATCTTATAATTTCTCGATAGAAGTTTGGATAGGAATTCCTTTTTTGAAAAATATCCAAACAGGAGAAGTCATTACAAGAGAAAATTTTCAGTGAAGATGCGATTCTACTGGGGAGACGGTAGACTATAGCACGGCAGATGTTAAGAGAACGCTGTCTAAGTCGCGATCGCCTCTACGATAGAAATCATGCGCTACTCTCTGTTAAGTCGGTTTCGCGGCACCTTGTTGGGCGCTGCATTCGGGGATTTCACCCCTTTGGGCAAAAAACAGTCTCAGCAGCCTACTAGCTGGGGCAAAATGGCGGTTTGGGGTGCAGAAAGCTTAATTGAGCAGGGTAAATTTGATTTCGCAGATTGGCGTCACCTCACGGAAAAATTTTTAGAGATAGACGCGAGCAGTGCTAACGCGCCTACGCCAGGAGCGATTATTGCCACACTGCCGATTGTGCTGTTCTCCCATGAATATAAAGACAAACTGCGGCAAAATTTAGAACAAGTTGTCAGCATCTGGCAAGATGAGCCAGAGTTAAGAGATGGGGCGTTAGCAGTGGGATACGCGATCGCTCAATGCCTTCGAGAAAAACTCAATCGGGCTACTTTGATTCCCAAAACCCTTGCCTTCTTAGGAGATTCCCAGACGCCTCTGGTGCAACAATTAGAGCAAGTCCAAATTTTATTAGCAGAAAATGCGAGCTTAGAAATAGCGATCGCTCAACTATGTCGGAATGCCCAGCCCCAGAGTACTCCCATCGCTCTGGGTTTTTACTGCTTCCTCAGTACTCTAGAAGATTTTCGCCTGAGTGTCGCCCGTGCTGCCCGTAGCGGCTACCAACCCCCGATTACCTGCGCGATCGCGGGTGCTTTATCGGGAGCGTATAACAGTACAGTGGGCATTCCTGCGGGATGGCGGCTATCTTGGAATCAACCTAAGTGGGGAATCGCCTCAGATGCTCAGTTGTTTCAACTAGCAGACAATCTCCTTGCTGTTTGGTCTGGTGTTTATGATGCCTCAACAGCAAAGCAAGTCCAGCAAATCAGCGCTGTAGCAGCGCCCCATGTAATTCAACGGCGTTAATTTTTTTTAATACCAGCGATCGCTACTCCATGCAAGCTAAGCTGGTCAAAGAAAATTAAATTTAATCGGATAAATCCCCCAAGGGGGATAGGCAATTTGGGCAGTGTTTTGTAAGGTAGGATGAAGCCAACAAAGGGGTGCCATTAAGGGTAAAGATTGCTGTAAGGTGCCTTTTATGAATGCCAATCTACTTTTCGCTACCATCACTCCTGTCGCCTAAAACGACAGCCATACTATAAACATGAAGACGCTTCAGTCATTGACGCACCAGCTTGATCAATGGCGGCGGACGTACCAGCCCCTTCGCAGTCTTTTACCTTCCCGACTTGTTGATTCGCCTGCTGCTATACCAGGGCAAGGTCTAGGATTAGGTCTTGGCGCTACTCTCCAAAACCGCAGAAACCGTCCTCGGATTGTTTGGCTGCTGGCAGTGGTGTCCCTCACCGGAACAATGGGGCAGCGCTACTACAATGCGCCAAAGCTCGCCGTCGGCAAGATAGCACCGCAGACGATTCGGGCAACCTTTGACGCTAATGTCGTAGATACTTTCACCACAGAAGAAAAACGGAAGGCAGCCCGCACAGGTGCCGTGCCCGTCTTGACGATCCAGCAAGACGTAACCGAACAAGTTTACGATGATTTGGAGCGATCGCTTCGTACCGCCGACGACCTCCGACAACTAGCCGGTTCTTTGCCAATGGTTCCGACTGCCATATTGTCTGCTGCCACTCAGATTGACCTCCGCAAGTGCGCGGAGTGGGAGTGGCGCTCCATATTGGCAGCGGTGGACACTGACATGAAAGTGAATCAATCCCAGTCAGGGTTATTGCCAGATGCCAACGGTCAATCGAATATTTCCGCAACACCTGCTGTCGCCGAACTCCAAGCTTACCATCAGGCCGCAAGTCCTCAAGATTTTTTAGCCCTAATAAGCACGATTAACCAAGCCCGCGCGCAATACGCCGAAGCTGTCGCCGCCTTCTCAAATGGCAATCCAGAAAGGCGCTACGATGCCTCCCTGCTTGACTTGTCGAATGAAGCTTGGCAGCAAACAAAAACCGGCATCCCCCAGGTTGCCGAACGGATGCTCACCCAAGGGATTCCCCCAGGCTTGCCTGACAGTATCTTAGAGCAAGCGTTGAGAGTGCAAATGAATTTGCTCGTTCCCCCGGAAGCTGAGCCGGTGGCAACCCAAATGTTGCTCTGGGGACTGCGCCCCAACTTAATAGAAGATCCAGAACAAACGAAACAACTGGCAGAACAGGCAGCAAAAGCGGTGGCACTGCAAACGATCGCAGTTCGGCAGGATGAGGTGATTGTCCGCGCCGGTGAAACCATCTCCCAGGCAGATTTTGTGCTGTTAGAGTATTTTCAATTAAGCCGCCGGAGCCTCAGCTGGTCTGGATTGATTGGTTTTGGAATTCTGGTCACGGGTGCCGTGGGTACGTTCTGGCGGGTGGAACAGCGATTTCATCCCCAAATTCGGCAACGAGATCACTTGCTGATATTGCTGCTGACTTTGAGTACACCAGTGTTAGTAAGTTTGGGCGTTCGCTATACGAATTTGCCTGCGGTTGGTTTATTAGTGGGCAGTTTTTACGGTTCTGCGCTGGGTGTCACCGTTGTCGGACTGCTGGGTGGAGTGTTATCGGTCAGCCTGCCAATTACTTGGGATTATTTGCTGGCGGGTGCGGCGGGTGGAATCATGATGAGCTTACTGGCAGGGAAAATGCGATCGCGCGAAGAACTCGCTTTCCTTGGCGTTGGCGTCGGATTAACTCAAGGCACTGTCTACCTGATTGTGAATTTGATTCTCGGTGCCGCAACAGGTTCAATTTGGTACACCGTACTCCAAGAAGCTGCCTTATGCGGTTTTTCCGGTTTAGCCTGGAGTATTGTGGCACTAGGTCTGAGTCCCTATCTAGAACACGTATTTGACTTGGTGACACCGATTCGGCTGGCGGAACTCGCGAACCCCAACCGTCCCTTGTTGAAACGTTTAGCCGCTCAAGCTCCGGGAACTTTTCAACATACATTGTTCGTTTCCACCCTGGCTGAAGCCGCAGCGCGGGAACTGGGCTGCAATGTAGAACTTGTTCGAGCCGGTACTTTGTACCACGATATTGGGAAAATGCACGATCCATTGGGATTTATTGAAAATCAGATGGGCGGTCCTAACAAGCATGATGAAATTAATGACCCCTGGAAGAGTGCTGAGATTATCAAAAAACACGTAACTGAGGGCATGGTAATGGCGCGGCGATGCCGTTTGCCCAAGGCAATTCAGGGGTTTATCCCGGAACACCAGGGAACAATGTTGATTGCCTATTTTTATCACCAAGCGCAGCAGATAGCCGAGAAAGACCCCACTAAAATTGTGCGGGAGGAAGATTTCCGCTATGATGGGCCGATTCCTCAGTCGCGAGAAACGGGGATAATGATGTTGGCAGATTCCTGTGAGGCAGCATTGCGATCGCTTAAAGATGCGACTCCAGAACAAGCCCTCTCCATGATTAACAAAATTCTCCGCGCCCGTTGGCAAGACAGCCAGTTAGCTGAGTCTGGGTTAACGCGAGAAGAACTATCCCGCATTGCGGAAGTTTTCGTCCAAGTCTGGCAACAATATAATCACCAACGCATTGCTTATCCCAAATTTACGGTTAGCTCAGACAAAGGATGTAAAGCATCCGTTTAATAGAAGAGGATTCGCGTAGCTGGACTCTCCTCGCGGATTGAGAAAAACACACTTACCCATTAGCTGCTGACAAATAACCTTGAAGCAGTCCAGTCACAACTTCTGGTTGCTCTAAATGAGGTAGTACTCCCGTTCCTACAATTGGCTGAAACCGGCGAATTGCTTTTGGATTGAGTGCAGCCAAACGTTTCCCTAGATTCACACTGATAAATTGTGCCTCCTCACCCCACAGGATAAAAGTCGGCACCGTCAATTGCTGGATATACAGGGCGAGGTCAAAATAAAGATCGCCCCGCAAAAACGCTAGCGCCGCATATTCCCCATTCGGCTGCTGCGCTGACGCCAAATAAGCCTCTACTATCTCTTCAGACAATCGTTCTAGCTGAGCAAATAGGAACCGTTCGAGAAAACTCCGCACCGCCACTTCGTTTGTCGCGCCAAGCGTATAAATTAGCTTATCTAACAGCGGCGTCCCAATTACTTGAAGCGGTAATCTGCGCCCAGCATCTTGCCCAAAATCGGCAAAACCAGATGGACAGACTAAAAATAGCGTTTGGAATAACTCCGGACGTTCAGTTGCCAGACGGATTGTGAAACCCGCCGTCAGCAAAGATGCCACAACTTTTACCGGGGTAAAGCTTTGCTCTCCTCCAGAAATCGCAATTTTCTCAATAAACTCCGTCAGCGTCTTCAAATAGTCTGCAATTTGATAATCTCGGACTGGATGAGCTGACTCTCCCCAACCAATTAAATCTGGTGCGAATATGCGGTGAGTCGTTGCAAAAGCCGGGTACACCTTCGACCACTCGTAGGCAGAAGCTCCGCCACCAAAGCCATGCAGGAAGATTAACGGTGGCAATTCAGCTTGTCGTTGCCCTAACCACGAGTCCTCTCCGGCGGTGTAGTAAACCATCGAACCCAGCGAGGTTTCTATGACTTTTTGCTCAAAACCAGGCGGTTGAAACTGAAGCATAAGCAATAACAAGCCTTAAGCTTACATCTTTATTTTGCGTATTTTTGCGCTTACCTTTGCGCTCTTTGCGTTAAAAAATAGCCAATTTTGGGCTAAAAAAATAGTAACTTATGAATCTGTATTTGCTGGAGCAAAATCAATTGCAATTACAGTTGCGTAAGTATTGATAACTGATTCTGGCACAGTAATGGTTAAGCCACACAGCGGATTGGACTGGAAAGCGCGTCAGCGATCGCATCCTCATCCCTATTTATTCAAACGTCAGTGTCGCCATAGGTTTGTCTCCAGCTTTCTGCTTGCTGAAATTTGATGCCTGCGGCTTTTGCGGCGTTCCTGTCATCCGAGCGATCGCCTACCATTAACACTTTGTCTGGCAAGTGTTTTTCTATCGCCAAATTCAGCATTCCTGGATTCGGTTTGCGAAACTTCCCAGATTCAGGGTGTTGGCTGTGATTAACAATATCGCTGGGGGTTACGCAAAAACACTTTTTTCCTTCAAAGTCAGGACAGAAATAAATTTCTTCTATCTCTGGTAATAATCCCAAAGTGTATTGCTGCTCTTTAATGCAACTTTGCAGAGATTTTTTACCACTGGCGACACCCCCTTGATTGGTTACGCCGACGATTTTCCAGCCAGACGCGGCGAAGTAAGCGATCGCTCCCTCAGCGCCTTGAATAATCTGCTGATCGCCGGGACGCTGGATAAACTTGTGATCTGAAAGTGGCGATCGCACGGTGCCATCAAGATCGAGGATGAGTAAATTAGTCTCAGCATTGACGGCTGAAGGATCTTGCTCCATTAGAGAGTTGTTTTCAAATCAGTGGGCTATTAAACCAAGATAAGGGGAAAAGTCAGCTAAGAACGTGGAATCTTACAAGAAAATGACGAATCAAAATAACCGATCTAAATGGGATTTCGGTAGATTTTTGCAAACGCTGACCTATTTCGAGGTGATTCCTTTCTTCAACTGCCTTCAGCGGTTGCTGCAAGGTCGCACCAAGGATAATCAAGACAAACCTACTGGAGGAAAGCGCGTGGGAGTGATACTGGTTGCTGGGGCGACGGGTGGGGTCGGTAAGCGAGTCGTGCGGCGACTGGTTGAACGGGGTTATAAAGTGCGTGCCCTTGTCAGAAATACTCAGAAAGCGCAGGAAATGCTTGGCGACAATATAGAACTCTTTGAGGGAGACATCACCATCCCAGAAACGTTGACTCCGGAAATGATGTCGAACGTTAGTGCTGTAATTTGTTGCACTGGGGTTCGGGTGCAACCAGTCGGGGGCGATACACCAGATCGGGCGAAGTATTATCAGGGTATCAAGTTTTATCTGCCCGAAGTCGTTGACAGCCCGGAAATCGTGGATTATCAAGGCATCCAGAACTTAGTGCAAGTTGCTGCCAACTACTTTAGCCCTCAGACGAAGGGGGGATCTGAAAAAGTAGTATTTGATTTTAGCAACCTTTCAGATGACATCAAGAATACTTGGGGTGCGGTGGATGATGTCGTTATGGGTGGCGTAAGCCAGAGTAGGATACAACTGGTGGAAGGCACGGCGCTGTTTGCGGGCAACGTATCAACCGACAACTCTGGTGGTTTTGCTTCCGTTCGCACCCGCAACTTCGACACTCCGATAAATTTGGCGGGATACGAGGGTGTGGAATTGCGCCTCAGAGGCGATGGAAAGCGCTACAAGTTCTTCATCCGCACAGAAGCCAGATGGGATGGCGTTGCTTATTCTTATTCCTTTGATACCGTAGCCAATACCTGGATGAATGTTCGCGTTCCCTTCGCTGACTTAACTCCCGTGTTTCGCGCCAAAACTTTGCAAGATGGCGAAGCAATTAACCCTAGCAAAATTTGCTCGTTCCAGTTGATGCTGAGCAAGTTTGAATACGACGGAGAATTAAATCCAAAGTTTTCACCGGGAGGCTTTGCTTTGCAGGTGGAATCTATCAAAGCTTATGGCGGCGCGATGCCTCAATTTATCATGGTCAGTTCGGCAGGTGTAACTCGTCCCGGTCGTCCTGGAATTAATTTAGAGGAAGAACCACCAGCGGTGAGAATGAATGACCAACTAGGAGGAATCCTTACTTGGAAATTGCGCGGGGAAGAGAGTATCCGGGAAAGTGGAATTCCTTACACAATTATTAGACCTTGTGCGTTGACTGAAGAACCGGGAGGCAAGGCGTTAGTTTTCGAGCAAGGTGATAATATTCGGGGCAAAGTGAGCCGGGAAGATATTGCCGAATTGTGCGTGCGATCGCTAGAAGAACCGAAAGCGTGTAATCTCACCTTTGAGGTAAAAGAGGCAGAAGATAGCCAAAATCCCGACTGGGAAAGCTTATTCTCCAGCTTGCAAAGCGATCGCATTGCAGCAATCAAATCGTAAAACAAATAGACTTCTTGCCTCTGCGGTTTTATAAAAAACTCCGTGCAAGAAGTCTACTATCTTTACAGATATTTGCCTGTCCCTACTTTATTCCCTCAAATTGCCCCAAAAAAGTTGGTTGAGGACGGATAAGATTAACCTCTAAAACGGCTTTCACCGTCGCGAGTGCTTCCCGCGTTGTATAAGATTTCATCACCCCATCTCCATACCGTCCCCAATCGGGTGTACCCAAGCCGCTCGCATTCACACCTAATTGACGGCAAGTATACACGGCGCGTGACAAGTGGAACTGCTGCGTGATGACAACCGCCTGTGTCACCCCAAAAATCTCTCGTGCGCGATAGCAACTTTCATAAGTGCTGAAACCAGCATAATCCAGAGCAATATCAGCAGCCGGTACACCGCGATCGCTCGCGTAGCGCTGCATCACGCTCACTTCATCGTAGTCGGTGCGGCTATTATCGCCCGTCATTAAGAGTTTTTTAACGCGACCCATCTGATAAAGTTGCACAGCCGCTTCCACCCGATCGGCTAGCATCGGTGTGGGGCTACCGTCGGGCAATACGCCTGCACCAAGAACAATGGCGACACGCTCAGCCGGAACTTGGGCAGGATCGGTATAGCGATCGCTTCTGGTAACTGCACTCACATAGTAGATCGTCGCTGGAGCGATCGCGGCACTTCCCAACAAGAGGAGCAGAAAAACACGACGCCAGTTAGACAAAAACCATTGACGCACGCTCAATCAAACTCCCCCCAAACGTTATCAGAAATCTGTTCTAGCTAGCCTCAAGGAATTGCATCCCAACTCCGGAAAATATCAATCGGCCAAAATAACCCCTTAAAAAGAAAAACCCCTGGCTTGTCTCCAGGGGTAAACATCAGGGTGCATCTAACTAATCTTTGTTTTACATAGACAACGTAGCTATATCCGGAAGAAAACTAATTTCTATACCTCTACGTCTTCAGTTGTTCTTCCGATCGGAATTTGAAAGATTAACGAGCGAATCAACTTTGTCTAATTAGGCAGAGTAGGAAACGCCCAGCCTGTCTAATCCACGTTTCACGCTGCGCTAGCAGTGGCAAAGAACAACTTCTCCAAGTTTTGTGGCTGCATAAATGCTACGTATTGAGGGGCAATCTCCGGGGGTAGCAGTTCAATCAATAGCTTGTTCTCAATCCACAACTCGATCACATCAAAAAACGAGTCCCGGTTACAGCGCAGCACGCGCCAGCCTTCACGGGTGGCAATCTTCTCAATCTGTTCTTGGCTCGTCGGTACAGATATGGCAGCATGGGTAGCTGTAAACGGTGAGTACAAAACGTTTTGAATGAATGCTGCCTGCTCGTAACCTTCACCAGGTATCATTTCGGTACCAACCGGATAAATCTCAATCATCGTCCCGTACTCATCGCCAGCAATAACGATATAACTGCCTGGATTTGGTGGGAATGGGGCAACCTTCCCATTCCATATCTCTGCAAAGACATTGGCGACGTGAAGGGGATTTTCAGCGGGGAGAGAAATGTGGTGAATCATAGAGAATGACTGCTCCTGAAGGAAATCGCTGCAAGAATTTAAATTAGGTACTTCTGAAACATCCATCTGAGTCATTGAAATTTCGCAAACAGCCAGGTTGTTCCCACAAAGTTCACCCGATTGGGTGAGTTTCCATCACCTGATTGCATGACTTAAATCGAGGTGAATCCACTTAAATCTCTCGTGCGCGATCGCTTTCGGGTTGAATTCAGGACTCTTGGAACTGAAAATAAAGCTAATAGTGGCACCGCTCTGTTTCTAAGGGAAATTTCTGGTTGGATAGGGTGCTTTGATAAATCTTTGCGCGATCGCCTTGATCTGAAGCACCATTAACCTTTGACGCCGCTCCCTGCATCTGTCGGCACAATATATCGTTGCAAAAAGAGGAAGACAAGCAGCACTGGAGTAATGGAAATAACAGAACCCGCTGCTACCAGTCGCCAATCCAGGGATAATGCCCCGGCAAGGGTAGCGACACCTAAAGGGAGGGTGTAATATTCGGGTCGGTCGAGGACAATTAAGGGCCAGAGAAAGTCACTCCAAGAACCGATAAAGACAAAAATTGCCAGCGTTACCAGTGCTGGGCGAATTGCTGGAAGCATGACGTGCCACCACAAGCCTAGCTCCGAGCAGCCATCCATCCGAGCCGCTTCTTCTAGTTCTTTGGGCACGCCCTGAAATGCTTGCCGCAGCAAGAAAATCCCGAAGGCAGAGGCGATGCTTGGCAAAATAACACCCAAATAGGTATTTCTCAAACCTAGCTGTACGGTCAAGATGTACAGGGGAATCATCACGATTTGGAACGGAATCATAATCGTGGAGACGACAGCCGCAAAAACCATGTCCCGCCCCCGAAAATCCAGCCGTGCCAAGGGGTAAGCGGCAAGCGAGCAGAATAGCAGATTTAAGCCCACTGTCAGCACTGCCACCAGGGTACTGTTGAACAAATACTGACCAAAGGGATTGGTTTGCCAAACGGTGATGAAGTTCTGGAATGTCGGCTCTTGTGGGACTATCTGGGGTGGGAACTGAAAGATATTTTCAGTGGGAGATTTTAAGGAAGTACTGATGAGCCAAAGTAGAGGAAAAAGCATCACTAGCGCGATCGCTCCCAGGAACCCATACATCCAAAAAGTTTTAACTTTTGAGTTTTGAGTTGTAAAAAGGCGATATATCACGTTTGTTTTTTGAGTTTTGGAATTTATCATTGGGCGACAATAGCTGTTTTCTTTAATTGAAATCAGTCAATAAAAAATAAATAATTATTTCTATTATTGTTAATAATTTATGATGTTTATTTTTGGAAAAAATCTTGCTTTTAATCTAATTAAGTCATATTATAGTAAGAGTATTGGTCTAACCAAATGCTTGTTCTAAGTAGGTGGTTGGAGCGCAGAGGACATTGTCCTCTGCGCGGAAATTAAAAAATAAAAATTGAGAAATTGAGATTTCATCGCATCATCCTCAACCCCGTTTCTGTACAGACGCCCTGCAAAGATTTATCCCAGCTATCAATTGGCAACTCTAGGGAAAAAGCAAAGTCAAAGACAATGCCGATAGTTAATTGGGTTGCCCATTCAGATGAATTGAGCAAGCGATCGTAATAACCACCACCATAACCTAAACGATATCCCCGCACATCACAAGCTACAGATGGCACAAGAATTAAATCTACCTCTGTTGAGTGTAAAACAGGGCTATCTGGGTGCGGTTCAAGAATACCATAGGCACCTTTTTGTAGGGAGTCTCCAGGTTTCCAGAGATGCCAAATAAGACGATCGCCAACACACCGAGGAAATCCCCATTGGCGACGAGCGCTAATGAGAGGGCTAAGGTCAGGTTCTTGTCGAAAACTGAAATAAGCTAAGACCGTTTTGGATTGGGTAAATAGGTGGGAAGATTCCAGGTGGGTACAGATGCGATCGCTCTTTTCTCTCCATTCCTCCATAGGCATCAATTGCCGTGTTTTGAGAAGCGATCGCCTTAATTGCTGTTTATCCACAGGACTTACGCAACTGTCACAAGCACTGGCGCTGCTATGCCGCGCCGTGTACCAAAAAACTAGACAAAACGCATGAAAATATCCGGTCGTTTCAATTGTTGAATTAAATAGTCTGACAAAAGCCCGTATTTAATTTGATAAATAGTTTGACCAGTCTGATAAGCAATATCTTTAAGCCTGAGCCAGACTAAAATAGCACAAGCAATATGATTTCTTTGAATACGAGCTTTGCGACATTGGCAAGATTCAATGCCAGTTAATTGTTTTAATTCTCGGTGAAACTCTTCAACCTTCCAACGAATCTTGCACACCTGTTGTACAACATCCGTGGAATTTTGAGATAAATCGTTAGTAGCGACATAATCCGTTCTGTCGGTAGAGACAGCAACCCGTAAAAGCTTCACTCTTTTGCAACCAGGAAATTTGTTGATTTTAATTACTTTACCGCATTTCAGTGCCGTTTCATTCCAAGATAAGTTTTCAATTTTCTTATAATCTTCATTTCCTGCGGTATCATCAACAAGCCGATTTCGTTTGAGGGGACAATAGTAGTATTTACCTAAATCATCGATATATAACATTATTTTATTCGTTGCATACCAGGAATCCATTAAAACCGTACTAAACGGTAGATTCTTGTATCCCATCAGGTTTTCGAGCATATCCAGCACATGGTCTATCTTAGTTTTTCCGTCTGATGATGGGTTATATATACGGTAATCTATTACCCAAAATTTTCCGCTTTTAGGGTTTACATAAATACAACTTATTAACCCTATGCCTCGGATAACACCATGTTCATTACCGCTATATTGCCAACGAGTTAATTCTATTTCTTCAGAATATCTTTTATCGATAACTGTATCATCAAAAATTAAATAAGCCTTTTCATCTCTCTCAATTAATTCTTTAACATTATCCCAAAGTAGGCTTGGTGTTAATTTTTCGGTCTTTAAATAACGGTTGATTTTATCGTGACTAATTACTGCTAAGTGTTTAGCTAAATTTGTTAATGTATAATTAATTTGACTACTCAGCAAGTACTGGCAATAGTTAAGTTTAGTAAACTTCATCATCTGACGGAATATACACTTAACTTGATTTTCCCATCAAGACTCGTTTTAACTTTTAAGAAAAGTTAACGCCTGTTATCAATCTAAATATTTGCTCTACGCTCAGTAGTAGCTGTTCAAGCGTACGTTTGTACTACTTATGCATTCGCGTTGTGCCAGTTGCGTAAGTTCTGATCCAGTTGATGATCGACTTTGTTCACAAGTCTTATAACTTAAGGTTTGTGGCGAGGGGGTTATCGTCCATCCTTTGACTTGATATCCTGGGGACTTGTTTTGCTTTGCGATCGCTATTTTCGCTCCTGACAACGCAGAAACCCGTTTTGTTCGGCAAAACGGGTTCTTTACACTGGCGAGTTTTTCACGCTTACTCAGCGTGCTGCCGATACCAATCGATCGTGTTCTTCAGCCCTTGCTTGAAGTCCACTTGGGCTGTGAAGCCAAACTCTTGCTTCGCCCGTTCTGTATCTAAACAGCGGCGCGGTTGACCGTTCGGCTTATCGGTTTCCCAGATAATTTCGCCCTGATAGCCCATCAGTTCGCAAATCAGTTCTACCAAATCCTTAATAGAAATTTCATAACCCGTTCCCAAATTGACGGGTTCTGCGCCATTGTAGTCTTGCGTACCCATGACGATACCCAAAGCCGCATCTGTAGAGTAGAGAAACTCGCGAGTGGGACTCCCATCGCCCCATACAGGTAGCTGCTTATCGCCTCTAGCTTGAGCTTCGTGGACTTTGCGAATTAAGGCGGGGATCACGTGGGAACTCTTGGGATCGAAGTTATCTTCCGGGCCGTACAAGTTCACGGGTAACAGGTAAATACCGTTAAAGCCGTACTGCTGCCGGTACGATTGGAGTTGTACCAGTAAAGCTTTCTTCGCAACGCCATAGGGGGCGTTAGTTTCTTCCGGATAGCCATTCCAGAGGTCATCTTCTTTGAATGGTACTGGCGTGAACTTGGGATAAGCGCAGATAGTCCCTACACAAACAAATTTTTGAACCCCTGCTTGATAGGCAGCATGAATCAGTTGAGTGCCCATCATCAGGTTGTCGTAGAATAATTCAGCGGGTTTTACCAGATTCAGACCGATGCCACCGACGTGAGCGGCGAGGTGAATCACGACATCCTGCTGCTCAACGGCGCGTTGACAGTGTTCTAAGGAGCGGAGATCGTACTCGCGCGATCGCGGTATCGTAATCTTGTTTTGATCGGCTCCGGCTTTACACAACCGATCTACGACCTGACGCCCCAAAAAACCAGCTCCGCCAGTGACGAGAATCCGTTTATCGCTTAAATCTAAACTAGCCATATCTCTTGCCATCCTCCACTGGATTCAGGATATCTCCAAAAATTGATGAGTGATGAGTTAATGAAAAACTCATCACTCATCACTCAGTAGGGCGCGGGGATCGCTCTTGCCCCTACAAGTCAAAACGACTTAATCGTGCATACTACCTACATTCTGGCGAATCGTGGCAAGATCCAGAGGCGAGTGCGAACCATTGCCATTCGGACAATTCAAGCCCAAAGCTTGCATATCCGCTTCTACCATCAAGCGAACTAATTCTTCAAAGGTAACCGAGGGTTTCCAACCCAGCTTTTGGTACGCCTTCGTGGGATCGCCAATCAGTAAATCTACTTCCGCTGGGCGCAAATAGCGTTCGTCAAACTCTACGTAGTCTTTCCAATCTAGATTGACGTGTTCAAAGGCAATATCTAGGAATTGACGAATGGAGTAAGTTTCTCCTGTGGCTACAACGTAATCATCCGCTTCCTGTTGCTGTAGCATCAGCCACATTGCTCTTACATAGTCTTTTGCGTAGCCCCAATCCCGCTTGGAATCGAGATTACCCAGGTAGATTTTTTTCTGCTTCCCGGCAACAATGCGAGCGATCGCTCTGGTAATTTTGCGCGTTACAAACGTCTCGCCTCTCCGTGGACTTTCGTGGTTGAAGAGTATCCCGTTACACGCAAACAGGCCGTAGGATTCCCGGTAATTCACCGTCTGCCAGTGAGCGTAAAGCTTCGCACAAGCATAAGGACTGCGAGGATAAAACGGTGTGGTTTCCTTCTGAGGCACTTCTTGTACCTTACCAAACATCTCAGAAGAACCCGCCTGATAAAACCGTACCTCAATGCCAGTACGTTGTTGGTAGTCCCGAATCGCTTCCAAAAGGCGTAGCGTCCCCATCCCAACCGCATCAACCGTGTATTCCGGCGAGTCAAAACTAACGCGGACGTGGGATTGGGCACCTAAATTATAAATTTCTACCGGCTGGACTTGTTCTAAAATCCGGCGTAGCGTTGTGCCATCGGTTAAATCGCCATAGTGCAGAAACAACCGCACACCCTCTTTGTGAGGGTCTTCATACATATAATCGATCCGGTCTGTATTAAATGTAGAAGTTCGGCGAATGATCCCGTGAACTTCATAGCCTTGCTCAAGCAAAAATTCGCTCAAGTAAGAACCGTCTTGTCCCGTAATGCCCGTAATTAGCGCTCGCTTGCGTTGCGTCATACTTAGTATTCCCTATAGCCTGTGACGAAACAATCGTCTTAACAGTAACTGGTAATTATCCTGTAAGCTTTCTCTCGCTAACATTGCAGCAAGAGTCACTTGCACCCAAATTTATGAAAAATCCCTCTGTAAGTAGAGGAAATCCTTAATTCACTCCTTACGTTAACGCAAAATCTCTGGCGCAACATCAGGAATATACGTAGATTCTGCTAAGCCTCGGCAATAAGACTTACGTATTTCGACGGTGGACTAAATGTTGAGCAAAGAAGAGGGGAAAAGCTTCTTGCAAGAGTACCTACAGTACCTGTTGCATAAATTCTGAGCGACACAAATTAATTAATCGCCATTACAACAACCAATTTATCTAAACTCTGAAATTAGACATGAAGAGTTTACCTGCTGTAGAGGCAAGCGTAACTCCCAGCGCTGTACTAACTCATCAAATGATGAACGACAAAATACTACAGCTCTCTCTACACAAGGAGGAAAGCTGTAGGAGCCGTTGTTCAAAGAACTTGACTTGAGTTATAGATTGCCGAACATTAGCTATGTTTCAGTAGGCACCATTGTCTTTGGGGGAAACGACAACGCCAATTGTTTTTACAACTAGCCACAAATCTAGCCAGAAATTCCTGGCATTGACGTAATAGACATCTATCTGGACTCGGCGCGGATAAGGGATGTCATTGCGCCCAGAAACTTGCCATAATCCGGTGATTCCAGGTCGAATCGTCAGCACTTTGTCAATGTGATGCCCGTATTTTGACAACTCCTCGGCAACGAGAGGTCTTGGCCCAACAACGCTCATGTCCCCTTTTAGAACGTTCCAGAATTGGGGAAACTCATCCAGGCTAGTCACCCGTAGGAATTTACCAATCCATGTAATTCGAGGGTCGTCTTTGAGTTTGAAATTATCCTCGAATTCCTGACGCAGATGGGGTGAGGTTGCCATCATTTGCACCAACACTTCGTCTGCATTTGGCACCATCGTTCTGAATTTGAGACAGCCAAAAGGCTGATGATTTTTCCCGATTCGTTCCTGGACATAAAAAATGGGACCTCGTGTGCTCAGAGCAATCAGCAAGGCCAACAGCAGGTAAACCGGAGAAAACAAAATCAAAACCGACAGTGAAAACAGAACATCAAAACATCGCTTAGCGAAATCTCGGTCTAGACGCTGTAGGGGGAGGTCTCGCTGTTTGCTCAAACCTCTGGGCCTACCTGTCGGCGCGAGTGGTTGAAAACCTCGCTTCACGAACGCCCACAACATCTTGCCGGAGATAAGTTGGCTTTCGGCAGTCATCTTACTCCTTCACTTCACACCACACAGTCCCGATCATAAAGCCACAAGACGCCTGAAGACAGCTAATGGAGTCCCAGAAAGTAGAATTTGGTCATTAGTCATGGGTCATTGGTCATTAGTCATGGGTTTTTAGCAATCGGCTAAAGAGCATGACTGATGATTAGGGACGAATGGCTGAGGATGACTGAAATTCTTGATAACAGCTCTCTAGAAAGGCTAGATAGCGCTTCTGGAAAGTTTGAGGGGCGAACTGAGAAGCGCGGACTCTAGCAATCTCCGGATTAAATAATCCTTGCGATGCTTCAAAGGTTTTTACCGCTTCTATCAAAGCCGCTTCTGTTTGGGCTGGAAAAAATAAGCCAGTCCCCTGGGTCGGGTGTTCCCGAATATCCAGAACGGTTTCTAATGCCCCACCAGCACCATAGGCGATCGCAGGAGTGCCACAAGCTTGGGCTTCTACCAACGCCATGCCAAAGTCTTCACAGGCTGCATATACAAATGCTTTTGCTTGAGCCATATACTGCTCAACAACATCATCTGGTTGTGACCCTAGCACTTTTACATTGGGTTTCGCTAGCTGGCGCATTTCGTCAAGTTCCGGCCCCGTGCCAATCACCACAAGCGGGCGTCCCAGTTGGTTAAAAGATCGGACAATTAAAGATACTTGCTTGTAACTCACCAGCCGGGAAACGGTGAGGTAAAAATCTTCTTTCTGGGGCTGAAAGGAAAACCGCTCGATATTGACGGGTGGATAAATGACTTCTGCTTGCCGCCGATAGCAGCGCCAGATGCGACGTGCGGTGTGTTGGGAGTTGGCGATGAAATAATCAACGCGGTTTGCGGAGAGTACATCCCACTGACGCAGTTGATGGAGTAGATACCGAGTCAGGATGCCTGGGAGACCCCGTCCTAGTCGGCTACTGTCTAAGTAATCAAAAGTTAAATCCCAGGCGTAGCGCATGGGCGTATGGCAGTAGCAGATATGCAGTTGTTGCGGGCTGGTGAGGACTCCTTTGGCGACAGCGTGGGCAGAGGAGAGAATGACGTCATAGTCGCGTAAGTCTAGCTGTTCAATCGCTAGTGGTAGTAGAGGGAGATATTTTTGGACGCCACTGCGGGCTTTCGGGAAGTGTTGCAGGAATGTGGTGCCAATGGGGCGATTGAAGAGATAACTTTCGGGATTGGTGGATTCAAAGTCAATTAGGGCATAGAGGTCGGCATCAATGTGCTTGAGGATTTCCCGGACAACAAGTTCTGACCCGCCAGTAGCTTGGGGGGTCAACCATTCATGGACGAGGGCATACTTTAATGACAAAGCTGACTTCACAGTTGCGCGTACTTAAGGGCTGAGTGTAAATTTTACTCACTCCTCAGCCAGCGATCGCTAGCTCAAGAGCGATCGCTGTAGACTCTAAGTGCATTACCGCACTTTTGCACGCCTGACACTGGATTACAGGGAATTAAAAATAGACTTCCTAGAACTTAGCTTAGAAAAATAGCCTGATTCTTCTCTTCTACTACTTTTTTGAGCTTTAGAGAGCGAGTGGAAATCGCAGGCAGCTTTTGGTTAACTTCCACAGTAACTGTTTATCCCGTTTACTAAATTTTTTTCTGGATTATAGGATTTCTGCAATTTTTTAAATCCAGCGTCAACTGCGGGAAAATCCCTTTTTTTGAGAGCTGAAACATATTCGCGAGTTGCCTTACTACTCTCTCGATACATTCTAATAAAATCAGCTTGAAACTTTTTAAGCTTTGGATCGTTGACGCTAATATTTTTCATTTTTTGAGCTGATTTATCCCAAATCTCGGCTGTTTTAGCTAGCGCTTCTGGAGAGCTATTCTGACCTCCATTGGTAACGGTTTTGGTTTCATTCACCGTTTCGTTGGTAATCTTGAATATCTTTTGACACTGAGTGATTTTACTTTCGGTGCAACTGACGATCGAGAAACTGACGGCGGCAGTCACGGGAAGGATGACAGCGTACCAACGAAGAAAGTGCATGAAAACTCTCCTGATGAGTTGATGGGTACTTCCACTTTATTTCCCTAGGATTGACAGCCAATCGGGATACGATGGCAAACCAGAGACCGAGATTAAGATTCGGTCTCTTCCGTTGCTTCGATGGCATCCACAAGGCGTTGTAAAGCTTCTGTTAGCTGCATCAACCGCACAAGAGAATCATCTTGGGTTTCTGCCAAGGTTTGCACCGCATCGCTTAAGGCAAAAATTTGATAGTGCTGCTGTTGGACTTGATGCCCCTGTTCTTGTACTTGAATGGTCAGGGCATCCACTCGGTCAGCAAGGCGGTTAATTGTCTCATTAGTGGCAATTACTGCCTCCCTAAGATTTCCCTGTTGTTGTACTTGAATTGTGAGAGCATCTACTCGCTCGCCAAGACGGTCAATTGTGTCAGCGCTGGCAAGTACTGCCTCTGCAATTTGTTCAACAATCGATTCTAAACGACCTAATCTAACTTCCACTCCAGAATTATCCATGACGATGCTGATGCCATTGCCAAGCGTCAGCAACGATTTTACTCAGGTCTGCGTATTGCGGACACCAACCGAGGATTTTTTTTGCTTTATCGCTGCTGCCGACTAAAATAGGGGCGTCCCCGGCACGGCGATCGCGTTCTACTGCTTTGATCTCCCGCCCCGTGACCGCTTTGGCTGTCTCAATCACTTCTCTGACTGAGAAACCGTTGCCATTGCCTAAGTTAAAGACATCGCTCGTTCCCCCTTCCAGGAGATACCCTAGCCCTAAAACGTGAGCATCTGCTAAGTCGCTGACGTGGATGTAGTCCCGAATTCCGGTGCCATCTGGGGTCGGGTAATCGGTGCCGAGAATGAAGATAGATTCCCGTTTGCCCAAAGCTGTCTGAAGTACTAGGGGAATCAGGTGCGTCTCTGGCTCGTGATCCTCACCGAGTAAGCCATCGGGATTCGCACCAGAAGCATTGAAATAGCGGAACGCCACGGACTTTAAATCGTAGGCAATATCAAAATCTGCCAGAATTTTCTCTACCATCCACTTACTCGTCGCGTAAGGACTGAGGGGATTTTGGGGATGGTGTTCGGTCATGGGAACTTCCTGGGGCATCCCGTAGATGGCGCAAGTGGAAGAAAAGACAAATTTCTTCACGTTTGCTGCCACCATTGCTTCTAGCAGTGTCAAAGTGCCAACGACGTTGTTCTGGTAGTATTTGGCGGGATCGGTGACGGACTCTCCCACCGCAATATAGGCGGCAAAGTGCATAACTGCCGCAATGTTGCGAGTGGCAAAGAGTTGGTCGAGGAGAGCGCGATCGCTCATATCTCCCACTACCAGTTCTACTTTGAGTACATTTTCCACCAATTCCCGATGTCCGTACACCAGGTTATCTAATACCACTACCCCATAGCCTGCCTTGATCAGCGCCAGTACGGCATGGGTTCCAATATATCCAGCTCCACCCGTCACCAGAATGGTTGGTTTGACTTGCGACACGTTCAATACCTTCTCAAACTTTGAATCAGTGCTTTATAAGGATAGCTAACTGAGGGCAATGCGTTGTCCTCGGTAAGAGAGCTTGTGTTCCTTATAAATACTTTCCTTCACCAAACTAGCGATCGCATACCTCTTTCGTCGGAAAATCGCACAGAAACGCGGAAGCATCCCCATTTCTGTGCGATTCAAAATTATATCTTAGAGATTTTTGCGGCTGAGCTTACAAACCAGCGCTTTAGCGACATTGATTACTTTTGAGGAACTGCGCGATCGCTTTGTTGTCGGGGAACAAACAGGGTTTTAGAGCTTGCCGGTGGTTGATTGCGGCGATCGCGGTGTTCTTGACAGCGAGGCAACCTGTGTAAAAGTGGCAGCTTTTCATCTTCGAGACTCTCTACCGTACACAAAATCGGTCTTTGATTTTCTGCACCCGCTACTGGTACAGGTGAGAGTGTATTTCCTTGAAAGTCTGTCACAATTTCTGTCTTGGGTTGGTTCCCAGGTTCCGGTTGGGGATTTGAACTGGGTATGGGGGTAGGAGTTGGCGCAGGACTTGGCACGGGAGTTGGCGCAGGACTTGGTGCAGGAATTGGCGCGGGAATTGGCGGTGGAGGAGTGGTATTGATCGTAATATTGCCCTGAACAGTTCCACCGGGGAAAGATTCGGGGGGCGATATTGTCGAAGTGCCCGTGGTGATGGCTTGGGCAGTTCCATTCGTCGTGGGATCGCCAACAACAAATGGAGTCGAGGGGACTGGAACTCCCCCGTGATGATTGATATTAATGGCTCCACCCCCGCCCGTTCCTGTCGTGTTAATGCTGGGGTTGTTGTAGGTAAAAGTAACGAACTTATTATCAACGGTGAGATTCTGTCCCGCCGCGATAGTTACATTACCGCCAGTGCCACTGCCAAGACTCTGAGCATCGATGATTTTGGCGGCGATATCATTACCAGCAATCAGCGTAATGTCACCGCCATTGCCAGAGGAAGAGCAAGAATTGCACTTAGAACTGGAATCTATGGTTTCAGTCTTGATATTGCCTCCGGCGCTAATTGCGATCGCGCCGCCAGTCCCAGAAGCAGCCGTGCCAAAGTTATCAGAAGAGGAAAAGATATCTCCGGTTGTAATATTTCCCGATGGGGCGCTGAGGGTAATTGCACCTGCATTACCAGGGCGATTACGAGAGTCTAAATTGTAAACTTGATTAACTGGATCGGCGGCATTAATAGAACCGCTGGTGCTGCTAATACTTATATTTCCACCAGACGACTGAATGGTTTGAACATTAATATCACCCGGTGCCGACAAGGTAACATTTAAAGGTTCCGCTGGTCCCAATAAATCATCAGATTTAATGGTTCCTGCAACTGTAATCGTTCCAGCTGAGGTAGGAGATTTCACAAAGGTTGTGTAGGAGGGATTTGCGCCTGCATCGTCAAAATATTCGGGAGGGGCACCCGGAAAGGGTTCGGCGAAGGGTACGTTATCAGTTGTCCCAGTCGCACCTGCTTGTAAAATCAGGGCACGACTATTAGGATCTACCTCTGGATCGATCGCATTAATGACGATATCTCCACTAATCGTAATTTTTCCGGCTGCGATTATCTTCAGGGAAGCACCCGTATAAGAATCAAGCATGACATCGCCATCAGACGTAATGATGGGGTCATAAATACTTTGAAACTTGCCGCCAGCTCCCGATAAGTTGAGAATTGAGAAATTCCCCCCTGCTGAATAGTGAGCATCTCCAGAAATCACTCCATCACTGATTAAACTGAGATTGCCGCCACTTTGAAAGGGTGTTTCTGGGTGATTCAGTGCCAAAATATCAACCGCTTGATTGCCTTGAACAGTGAGATTCCCTCCCGCCTTTGCCACAAAAGGAGTCGCGACGCTATCCCGCACTCGCACGGTATCTTTTGCCAGCAAATTCATATCCCCAGATGTCTGTATCTGGCTTTCAACCAGAGTCAAATTATGGTTGGCTGAAAGTGTAGCTGTTCCCGCATTGAGCTGACGGACTACCACATCCCCCGCTTCTACTTTGATACCAGACCCCGTTAGTTCCACCTCTCCATTGCTATTTGTAGTAAGTCCAGTGGCATTTCCCGCTTTGCTACCTGTTAGTAGCTGAGGTAGAGAGGAAACTGTTCCGGTTGAAGACTGACTAGCATCAGGAGAAATTGGTTGAATTTCTAAGCTTAGTAATTGTCCCGGTTGACTAATTCGGACTGTATTCTGTCCGGGTACTGCTGCCACAATCAGTTTACCGCCCGGTGCTGACAGAGTTCCCTGGCTAACAACAGTGCCACCCAGCAAGGTAAGATTTTGCCCTTCTTTAACTGCTAGTTCTCCAGAGTTGACAATAGCACTCGGTTGAGAAGTATTAAACGAATAACTGCTAGGCGTTCCCGTTAAGGTTGCGTAATTATTATCACCGCTAGCATTAAAAGAATTAGAGCCAAAACCAATCCCTGTGGCACTGGTTGCGGTAAAGCTTCCCGGCACATCCAATCTGGCATTGGCACCAAATATAATCCCCGATGGATTCATCAGGTATAAATTAGAATTTCCTCCGCTGACTTTAATTAAGCCATCAATTGTAGAGGGATCTCCACCCACTACTCTGCCTAAAATATTTTCAATTTTGGGATTAGAAATAAAGTTAGCTATTTGGTCTGCATTGAGGTTAAATTGCTCAAAGCTGTGGAAAAGGTTTGCTCCATCACCAGACAGTTTTCCTCCGCCGATATTGATTGTATTGCCTTCAGGAGCGGCAATTGTGCCCGTACCGTCTTGAGCTGGAACAATCGTTTCTGCCTGTGCCGGTTTCACAGCGATCGCTGGTGCAACGGCAAGTAAGCTAAGCAATACGCCAGAACTTTCAAAAGCTGATTTCATCTGGTGTTAACCCATTGGGGTCATGATTTATCCTGCTCCTCATTACCAGGATTGATAGAACTATCAGGATCTCAAACAGGCTTCATTAATAAATAAATAAAATATTTCTAAAAGCGAATTTTATTAAACTCTATTTGTGTAAATATAGGGATAAAAATACTTTTATCTTGTACGCACAAATACGAATCAATAGCTAATTCTACGGTTAACTATAATTTCTATTTTTAAATAAAAACATATTTGTATTTTGGCAATGCTTTAATACTACAAAACCTGTGTAAATTTACTGAAAATCGAAAATTTTTCCGGATTGATAGCTATAACAAAGAACTATTTAACAAGGCTTGTTGTAAAGTGATTTTGCAAAGTGCAAGCTACGTATATTCGCGGAGGATTGAAATTCTTAGTTTTGGTAAAGACTCTATTTTTGGTTACAAATTATTCCTCGATCCGAGACTGCTGGATTTATTAGGAACCCGATAAATGTTGAATTTGTCAAATATCTGGGTTGTTAGCTCAGCTTCTAACCTTTCTGAGTTCCAACCTTTTTTTGCAATTGCACAGTATTCTACGCCCAAAAATAAGTAAGCTCATTTGGTCATGCAATTGCAAACAATAAATCTCTTCTAATATTGAATAATGAGGTTTTTGGTATGAAACAACCACTCTATTTCTTAACTCTCGCTTTCTGTGTTGCCTTAACGATTTCCTCACATCAAAAAGCTGAGGCGGCTGGAACTGTCGGGAACGGAACCGCTGCAAGTTGTACTGAAGCTGCTTTAGATACTGCTTTAGTAGGTGGGGGGACTGTAACCTTTAATTGTGGTTCTAGTCCGCATACGATTGTAGTGAAAGAAAAGGTACTTTCCGCGAATACAGTAATCGACGGACGAAGTGTAGTAACTCTCAGCGGAAATGGAACTAATCGGATTTTTTCCACTGATAGCCTTGTTCAATTGACCCTGAAAAACCTTACCATTGCCAATGGCTTTAGTACCGAAAATGGTGGTGGCGTTTATAGCGGCTACCGAGGTAAGTTAGTCGTGCTTAACTGTACCTTTAATAACAATAAATCAACAATGCCGGGAGAGGCGGGAGGGGGTGCAATCTATAGTAAGAGTGAAAGTACAATTATTATAGATAAAAGCACTTTTACCGGAAACCAAGCCAGCCTTGGCGGTGCAATCTATGACCTACTCAGCGATTTAACTGTAACGAATAGCACGTTCACGGGAAATAGCGCTGGAATTGTGGCTCCTGGCGGGGCTGGTGGCGCTATCTATAATGATGGTGCGAATGGTAATCTAGGTAAAATTATTCTCCGGAATAATACCTTCACAAACAATATTGCTACCAATCAAGGTGGGGCTTTTTTTAACCAACTTTATAATAGCAATACGACAACTATCGAAAACAATACCTTCTCTGGTAACAACGTTACAGGTACTGGAGATAAAGGATTTGGAGGGGCTATTTTTGTGGTTGGTGGCACCACGACTGCCCCTAATTACACTGCTGGAACAAACAGCACTATTTTTGTAGTAAGAAATACTACCTTTTCTAACAACATTTCTGCGAATCAAGGCGGAGGACTTTGGACGGGAAATGACGTAAGCGCAGAAGTTTCTAATACTACTTTTTCAGGCAATCGTGCTGTGACTCCAGATGCGAAAGGGGGTCTAGGCGGCGCAATCATGAGAACCAGTGGCAAGATGACCCTCAATAATGTCACGATTGCTAACAATTATGCTGGGTTTATGGGGGCTGGTATTTTTGGCAGCAGTCCAGATATAACGCTGAAAAATACAATTATCGCGAATAATAAGGCGGATAATGGCGGGAATACCTGGAATATTAAGCAGAATTGTTCTGACGAAATGACTAATGGCGGCAACAATATTCAATTTCCCGCCAAAAACCCGAACGACCCCACCGACAAAAACTGCGCGGTTGGCATCACTATTGTTGAACCGATGCTAGGGGCACTTTCTGCAACTGGTGGTTTGACTCAGACTCTACCCTTATTAGCAGGTAGTCCAGCGATTAATACAGGAAATAATGCAACTTGCTTAGCAACCGATCAACGGGGTGTTGCCAGACCGCAAGGAGGTGTTTGTGATATCGGAGCATTTGAAGCAAAATGAGCGGATGGGTAATTGGTAACAGGATGTAATTTACCAATTACCGATTCTTTTCAAACTATCTGGTGCCCGGAGCAAACAAGAAGAAGGCAAAGGGCTTTTTTCTTCTTCTTGTTTTTGGCTCCTGTATTTTTATGTCTAAGCTTTGACATTTGGGGATTGTTACTCAATAGTTAGCGCAACAAGTGCAAGACTAGGAGATGGTCAAAGGTACTGCTCTTTCCTAGTCAACATCATGCTAGATACGCTGGATTTAGATCTTTGCCTCGATAAAAATATCTATGAGTCTCAGATTGAGACGTTAATGCGTCAAGTGCGATCGCTCCAAAAGGCTTGCTGGGACAAAAAGCTACCCATGATTGTCGTGCTGGAAGGTTGGGCGGCAGCGGGGAAAGGTGCTTTAGTCAAGAAAATGGTCAATTACATGGACCCGCGAGGGTTTACGGTTCACCCGATTTGGCCTCCCAACCAGGAAGAGCAACAATACCCTTTTTTGTGGCGCTTCTGGCGGAGACTGCCAGTCAAGGGCAGTATTGGGATTTTTTATCATAGCTGGTACACCCATGTTTTAGAAGACCGGCTGTTTGCACGAATCGAGGACTCAGAAATCCCAAGCGTGATGGCCCAGATAAACGCCTTTGAGCGCCAACTGGTGGATGATGGAAATGCGATCGCTAAATTCTGGATTCATCTAAGCCGCAAAGAATTAAAGCACCGACTCAAAGAATATGCCAAAGATCCGTTAGACGCTTGGCGAGTGCGTCCGGAAGACTGGAAACAAGAGAAACACTACGGTAAATATGTAGATTATGCCGAAGAAATGCTCGTCCAAACCAGCACTGGCTCCGCCCCCTGGACATTAGTGGAGGGCAACTGCCAACGCTGGGCGCAGGTCAAAGTCCTCACCCAATTCGCTGCCACTCTTACAGAAGCCCTCGACCGACTTCACATTCGGACGCCTATCACCCCTGTACCCCCTCAAAAACACCTCAACCCAGCAGAGCCGGATCTCTTAGCGCAAGTCGATCTCAATCTTGCTCTCTCCAGGGATGAGTACAAAAAGCAGTTACGCGATGCCCAAGTAGAACTGCTGAAGCTTCAAATGAAGATTCACAAACATCAAGTGCCCGTCTTGGTGCTGTTTGAAGGTTGGGATGCGGCTGGGAAAGGAGGAGCCATCAAACGCTTAACCGATGTCCTCGACCCCCGCAGTTATGCCGTTCATCCCTTCGCAGCACCTACGGATGAAGAGAAAGCGCATCACTACCTCTGGCGGTTCTGGCGGTGGTTGCCAACAGCAGGGACAATTGGAATTGATGACCGCAGCTGGTACGGGCGAGTGTTAGTAGAGCGTGTTGAAGGTTTTGCCACAGAACTGGAATGGCGCAGAGCCTACCAGGAAATCAATGAGTTTGAGAGCCAACTGACGAATGCAGGCTACGTTTTGGTCAAGTTCTGGCTGCATATTAGTCCTGAAGAACAGTATCAGCGATTCATATCGCGTCAGAATGACCCCTTTAAAGAATACAAACTCACCGCCGAAGATTGGCGAAATCGGGACAATTGGGCTTTCTATGAAGTGGCAGTCAATCAAGCAATTCAGCGGACGAACACTCCTAACGCTCCCTGGACAATTGTTGCTGCGAATGATAAATACTATGCCCGTGTTAAGGTAATTCAAACCGTAACCGAGGCAATTCGGGCAAAATTGAAACGTCAATAAGAGGCAATCGGTAATCGCTGGTGAATAGTCGTTACCAATTACCCATTACCAATTACCCATTACCAATTACCTACTATGTTTTTACTACTAACGCGGGTTCTGCTGTGGCTGCTGATTGGCACCTTAGTCTACTTTTTGTTAGTGCGATGGATTCCCAAACAATATCTCGCTTGGTTGGGCGGGCTGCTGTTGTTTGTCATCATGGTGATGGCGTTTTACAACCCCAATGAAAGGTTGGTATCGAGTGCCTGGAACATTCTTTCGTTTCCGCTCAAACCGTTGGGGTTGTCGATTATGCTTTTGTTGTTCGCCATCGGCGGAGTGAAAAAGAATGCGCTAACAGGCGTAGCTTGGAACCAACTTAGGATAGCCTTCTTCGTTTTGTTGTTGTCTAGTTTGCCAATCGTTGCCTACTGGCTGGCTCAGCAAGCGGAAGTGGAGGCGATTCAACTGGAGCAACGACGCCAACTGATTTGTCAAACTCAATGTCCGGCTGATATTACGCCGACCGGCTCTCAAATTGTGGGGGCGATTGTGGTGCTGGGGCGAGGGACGACACAACCCAATCTTCCCTACCGGACGCAGATTCAATTAACTGATACAGGCGATCGCATTCTATACTCTGCTCAGCTGTATCAAGAACAGCTACGGAGCGGTAATGACCCCTTAGTGATTGTCAGTGCAGGACCTAGAGCGGAGCTGACAGGAAATCAAGATAGTGTTAACGAGGCTAACGATGTCGCGGCGCTGCTGGTCAGGATGGGTGTACCCCGCAACCGAATTGTGATTGAACCGCGTGGGGTTGATCTCCGCACCAGTGCGGTCAGAGTTGAGGAAATCTTGAGGCAGCGCGGTATTCGATCGCGCCGGATTATTCTCGTTGCCTCCGGCTTAAATATTCGCCGTGCCAACCTTACGTTTGCCAATTTGGGCGTCACGGTCATTCCCAGAGCTACAGATTTCTTTACCTTTCAAAGTGGGGCAACGCCTGCCCGACGCATCACCGTCACGGATTTCGTTCCCACCGTGGAAGCGCTAGTCACGACAACGCGAGTGGTAGAAGAATATCTCACTTTCATCTACTACTTCTTACGCGGCTGGTTGACACCCCTCGTTTTATAGAAGCAGCACGAGCGCCAATTCGTCTACGATGGTTTGGGATTGGATGTTAGGCGAAAGCTTCTTGCAGGTTGCAAGAAAGTTTTTTGTCTGTTGCCTTTTCTCAGTTTTTAATCCTCAGTCCTCACAGAATGGCTCACTCTCGGCTGCAAAAATTGGGTGCTTATCTGCGTCCCCACTGGCGACAGGCTACCTTAGGCGTTATCGCGCTGTTTGTTGTGAATGCAGTGGGCGTTTATATCCCTTTGCTGATTCGAGATAGCGTTGACGAACTCCGCCAAGCGTTCGACTTCGCTCAAATCTGGAAGTATGTAGCGCTAATCCTGATTCTGGCTTCGGCAATGTGGGTAGTGCGGATGGCCTCGCGCATCTTGCTGTTTGGAGTCGGGCGACAAGTAGAATTTGACCTGAAACAAAAGATTTTTCAGCATCTACTCACTCTGGAACCGTCTTATTTTGCAAGCAACACTGCTGGAGATTTGATTAACCGGGCGACTAGCGATGTGGATAATATCCGGCGTCTGCTGGGATTTGCCGTATTGAGTTTGGCGAATACAGTTTTTGCCTACGGACTGACATTGCCGGTGATGCTGTCGATTAATTTGAAGCTGAGTCTGCTGGCGATCGCAGTCTATCCGTTTATGCTGATCGCTGTGCAGCTATTTAGCGATCGCCTACGGAACGAACAGCTGGTGTTGCAAGAGGAACTCTCCAGCATCAGCCAATTGATTCAAGAGGATATGAGCGGGATTGGTCTGATCAAAATCTACGCTCAGGAGGAGAACGAACGCCGCGCCTTCTCCCGGTTAAATAATCGCCTGTTGCAAGCCAATATCCAATTAGCAAAGACCAGAAATGTCTTGTTTCCAATCATTCAAGGCATGGCTTTTATCAGCTTACTGATATTGCTATGGGTTGGAGCGCGGTCAATTGTGGCAGGTGCGATCACAATTGGCGATTTTCTGGCATTAATTCTCTATACTGAACGATTAGTTTTCCCCACCGCTTTACTGGGTTTTACGATTACTGCCTACCAACGAGGTGAGGTGAGTATCGACCGCATTGAGTCAATTCTGATGGCAGAAGCCAAAATTAAAGATTCTCCGAATGCACTCGCATTACCCGTTGAAAAAGTAAGCGGTAAATTAACAGCGCGTCAACTCAGTTATACGTTTCCGGGAGCCGAAACTCCCGCGCTTAAGAATGTTAGCTTTACGATTGAACCAGGGGAAACCGTGGCGATTGTGGGACCAATTGGCTCCGGAAAATCGACACTTGCCAATGCCTTGCCGCGATTAGTGGATATTCCAAGCGATAGTTTGTTCGTAGATGGCAATGATATTACGCAGATCAAATTGCCCGATTTGCGCGGAGCGATCGCTTATGTCCCTCAAGACAGTTTTCTGTTCAGCACTACCATCAAAAACAACATTCGCTACGGCAATCCTCTGAGCGAACAGACAGAGATTATTAATGCTGCTAAGCAAGCGCAAATTCACCCGGAAATTCTCAATTTTCCCCAGCAATACGAAACCGTTGTGGGTGAGCGCGGCATTACCCTCTCAGGGGGACAGCGACAACGGACGGCTCTCGCCCGTGCTTTGCTGATGGATTCCCCGATTCTGATTTTGGATGATGCTCTCTCCAGCGTTGATAATCAAACTGCCACAGCCATTTTGAATAATCTTTCGGAAGGCATCCAGCGCAAAACGGTTATTTTTATCTCTCACCAATTGTCTGCGGCTGCAACTGCCGATCGCATTTTTGTGATGGATCGAGGTCAAATTGTGCAGTCTGGGACTCATGCCGAACTTTTGCAACAACCTGGACTTTACCGTTCGCTTTGGAACCAGCACGAGCTAAAGGAAATCCTCAGCTAATTTTAGTAGCACTCAAGTAGCGATCGCTATTTGAGTTTCTTGAGGTAATGCAATTTGATTCGTCGGGTTGGATGGTACTTCGGAAACCCTGGGTGTAAAGAACATTAAAGCCGAACCCAGCAGACAATTAACGCACATTTTTCCGATTCCTCCTCAAATAAAGCGGCTCTTGGAGTCATCTGTTTGAGGTTCATTTTACCCATACTTTTTAAAATGCCAGCACTGAAGTGATATGATTGCCCTACTCAATCGGTTCTGGTGGGGAGCAGCCACCAGAGGTAACGGGGAAAGTTCGGTGTAAAACCGTCGCTGTCCCGCAGCTGTAATGAGATCCGTCGTTTTGGTCTCTCAGCCAGAATACCCGCCAAGAGAAATTGATTTGCGAAATCTGCGAGGTACAGAATATGTCTAAAGATAGACGCTTTGCTTTCTTAAATCTGATGCAAAGCCGAACAGTAATTGTATTTTTGGTTTTAATTAGCACTTTCCTATGCGCCCAGCAGGCGATCGCTCACCATCCAATGGGTGGCAAGCCGCCGTCTAATTTATTTGAAGGGTTCTTTTCAGGGCTAGCCCACCCCTTAATTGGACTGGATCATTTTGCGTTCGTGGTGGCGATTGGTTTACTGGCGGTTGGGCAAGTGCGGGGCGCGTTCATCCCAGCCGGGTTTGTATTGGCAGCACTGGCGGGAACTGGGATTCATTTACTCAATCTAGATTTACCGGCATCTGAGATAGCGATCGCCGGTTCCGTGATTGTCTTTGGGGCGCTGCTGCTAACGCCAAACAAACCAAACTGGATGGTTCTTATAGCGCTGGGAGCGCTTGCTGGTTTATTTCACGGCTATGCTTATGGCGAGGCAATCGTCGGTGCTGGTATGACACCGCTTGTTGCTTACCTTCTGGGTTTCACTTTCATTCAATATGGCGTTGCCTTGGTTGCCATGCTGATTGGCAATGCAGTGAGCCGGAAATCTGCCACTCAACCTTTATCCTGGCAGCGATTTGCCGGTTTGGTTATCTGCTCGATTGGAGTGGTTTTCTTAAGTAATTCCGTCCTCGGTTAATGATAATCTCGCGCAAAGGTGCAAAGACGCTAACAGAAACTTTGCGTCTTTGCGCGAAATTTGAAAGGAAATTATCCTGATTGTGCAACACCAAAATTTAAGTGTGAAACGGCACGGTTACTAGCGGCAGAAACCCTAGTAGTATCCAATGCCAAAGCCATATGCTGGGTGAAGCTGACTCCTCTGATGGTGCCAGAAGCGCTTCGATTCTCTCCTCTAAACGGTTTCGAGGGGCAACGGCACTGAACGCTGCACAGAAACTTTCAGACTGTACTGGCGAGACACTCACCACCAATAGCAGAGATTCTGCTAACAACAAGGGATCTACCTGTTGCGCCGCCCATCGATCCGCACGAAGTTCCCGCAATAGTAAAAGTTCTTGCCACAAAGCTTCTGTATTCGGCAACCAAGCAGTTATCTGGCGCACCCAGCCCAGCCAGAAAAACCAAAATGTATCTCGATAATAGTAATGCGCTTGTTCGTGGGCGAGAACTGCTTCTAGATGATCTCGATCGAGGGTTTCTAACAATCCCTGACTGACGACTAATTCAGGCTGCCAGAAACCAATTTGGGCGCTAAATAGAACGCTGGCATTGAGAAGGCGACCCAATTTACCTTCAAGCTCGATTTGGGGATAAGTGCGTGTCTGTTGTACCGAACGCCATCCTTCATGTGCCAGCTTTAGACATAAAATTCCGGCAACGCCTAAAAATCCCCAGGCGAAGGAGTAACTGAACCATCCGGCTTGCAGTCCTCCCATTTTTCCGTCTGCACCCATACAAATAACCGCGATCGCTGTCACGATCAATAGCAGCGGCGGAAACAAAAATAACCCAAAGGATCGTTGCCAGCGTTGCGTCCAAGTTCCTGATGGCTCTAACCCTGTGCATCTCAGACACCACGCCAATCCTAACGCCGTCAGAATCATCGCTAGATGCATGATTTTCCCTCCTCTCTCGCTTTGCGTGCGGATTGAAGACGAAGCGCGATCGCTTCTATTTGCTCTACGCTAGCGCTATCTAGGCTATCTGCAAAGGCGGCGACGACATCCGGGTTCCCCACTGCCAAAAACTGGTGTAACTGTTCGTGAGCTTTAATGACTTGCGCTTCTTCCCGCGATACCAAAGGTTGCCAGCAAAAGCTTCGTTCTTGTTTATCGCAAGCTAGCCAACCTTTTTGGGTCAGGCGACGCAGCACCGTTGTTACTGAAGTATAAGCTAACTCCCGGTCTGGGTCAGCCAGAATGCGATCGTGTACATCCTTAACGGTGGCAGAGCCGAGTTCCCAGACGATATTTAAAATCTCCGCTTCTAAAGGGCCAAGAGAAAGTTGTTTGGGACGGTAGTTAGGTAGAGGAACCATACATCTGAACTTTGTGCCTTGTGCAATCTCTGAATAAGCTTACACTCCAGACTTGCACTCTTGTTCAAGTTTGACAGCTTGTCTTTTGACGGCAACAACGACTCAACTCAAAATAATGGGGTTGCATCCCAGTCAGAGCAAAATCTACTGACATTGAGCCTGCGTAGGCAGGCTTTGTTTGTGTAGCCACAGACTGACAGCCTGTGAGCAATTGGCTACTAAATGACGGGTGTTACGCAGTGCTTTCTCAACATCTATGTTCTCAACGTCTATGTTATGAGTCGCCTTTCCCGCAAGATTGTCATCTTCAGCATTATCTTCAGCATTGTAATGGCACTGCTGAATTCGCCGTCGATGGCTCAAGCTCAGCCATTACAAATCACGCTAATGGCGAGTACCGATACAGCTCAAATGAGTGCTGAAGGCTTCTTCAAGCGCGGAGTTTACGAGGTATTGAGCGGAGATTACCCTGAAGCGATCGCTGATTTAAACCAAGCAATTCGGCTCAATCCCGATAATGCTCAAGCTTACACGAATCAAGGTCTTGCCCGCGCTGCCCTCGGAGATACGCAAGGAGCGATCGCTGACTTTAGCCAAGCAATTGAGATCGACCCCAGCCTCGCTTTAGCTTACTATAATCGGGGTTTTGTCCGCTCCCAACTACAAGATTATCCGGGAGCAATAGAAGACTTTAGCCAAGCGATTGAACTCAATCCTCAGGATGGCGATGCCTATCACTGTCGCTGTCTCATTCACTACACGCTGGGAGATAAGCAGGGAGTGAGAGCAGATTTTGAGAAAGCCACCGATCTCTATCTACAACAAGGGAAACGACAACAATATCAAAGTTTACTACAAGAAATTAAAGAGCTTCATTCGTCAAGTCATTTTCTGGTTTCTTAATCATTTGTTACCTTGAATCATCCATGCGATCGCTAAAACTCAAAGCAATTAGCTAAAACGATTATTAACTAAAACTTTATTGGAAAAAATATATGAATAAACACTTATTGTTCAATAGTTTTTTGATGGCGAACGTTGTAGCAGTATTCATTGCCCCTCCAGTTCTGGCGGAAGTTACACAAGTCACTAGCATTCGTTTAATTCCCACAAGTAGCGGCATTCAGGTAATTTTAGAAACTACGGGTGGTAAGCTTTCTCAAATTTTGACATCCAGCAATAACGATATCTTTATCGCTAACATCATCAATGCTCAGTTGAGCTTACCCGAAGGGAGTCGTTTCTATCAAAACAACCCTACTGATGCAATCACTGCTGTATCTGTTACTCCTTTGGATTCTAATAGTATTCAGGTAGTCATAATTGGAAAGGCTGGGATTCCGCCCAGAGAAGTTAATCAAAGTGATTCCGCGCTTATTTTCAACATAGATAATACTACTGATTCCATAGCATCTGAGCCTGATAGCGAGGCTGATGAAACGCCTGAAGCAGTTGAATCAAGTGAGTTGACAACTGAGCCAGAAGTTCAAGTAGGAACAAATGAAGAAATTCAATTAGTCGTAACGGCGAAGAGAGAAATTTTCCCGGAAACGTCTACGCCCGTCTATACAATTAATCAAGAAGAAATTCAAAAGCAAGGCGCTAATAGTGCAGCGGAAGTCTTGAGAGGACTCCCTGGATTTGCCATTAATGATGCCGGTTTCGGGGCAGATATTCATACTGGCACTTACTACCGAGGACATTCGATTAATCAGTCTGTTTTTCTCCTCAATGGCAGACCTATCAACACGAATATTAATACTTATCATGGTGCTACCGACCTTAATAGTATTCCAGTAGAAGCAATTGAACAAGTGGAATTATCTAGCGGCACCAGTTCTACTTTATATGGTTCGGAAGCTTTTGGAGGAGTTGTTAATATCATCACCAAACAAGGGCAAGAAGTTCCTAAACTCAATGCTTCAGTTGAATATGGCTCTTTTAATCAGTCCAACTATCGGATTAGCTACGGGGGTTCTGCGGACAATCTAAGATTTAATCTCGGCTATGAAGAGTACGAAGCAGATAATCGTTATGCTGTCCCTAAAGGTGCAGCGAATCGGGATTCCGAAGGTCTTCTATTTAACGGAGATACCGCAACTAGCAACTACTTTGGCGGGATCTCGCTAGATTTGAATTCAAGAAATACTCTTAGTTTAGATGCTTCTAAAATTAGCAGTCGTCGGGGATTACTTTATTTCGGGTTTCCTCTGCAAAGAGACAGATTAGACCACGATGCTTTTAATATTGGGTTATCTTGGAAGGCTTTGCTAGGAGAAGGTGAAGATTCTGTTCTCAGAACGACACTTTCCTACAATCAGGATTACTTTAATACTTATGGCCCGACTCAAAATATCTTCTACCGGACTGGTACTCTGAATTCCCAAGCTCTCAATGCTAGGGTAGAGCATCAATGGCAAACATCTCCTCGAAATACTCTAACTTGGGGCTTCGATGTACAAAATAGCTACTTAAATGGGAATGTTTTAAGTACAGTCCCTAATCAGCTTACCCTGAACGAAAGTGAAAACAGAGATAGGTTTCATACAGCAATATTTGCCTTAAATACTTGGAAAATAAGTAACTCATTACAGGTAGATTTTGGTCTGCGGCAAAATTTTAATAGTGACTTTGGGAACTATTTGAATCCCAGTATCGGGGGACGGTGGGCTGTTACTCCAACGGTGGCGGTGCGGGGCAGTTGGGCTTCGGTTCAGCGCAATCCTGGATTAGATCAATTGTATGTTTTTGATACGGTTCATAACTGGTTGCCTAACCCGGATCTAAATCCAGAAACCGGATCTTCTTGGACGGCTGGAGTTGATATCCAATTTTTAGAAAATTTGACAGGACAGTTTACCTATTTTGGCAGCCGTTTAAACGACCGCCTCGGAGTTATATCAGGACGCTGGGCGAATATTGGGCTGGTAAATACAAATGGTTTAGAAGCCGCATTACGGTGGCAAATGACTCCGCAATGGTCAACTTTTCTCAACTATACCTATACAGATGCGCGAATCGAGACAGGATTGGAGAAGGGATTACAACTAGGTTTAATTCCTTACTCAGTAGGACAATTCGGGATTGGTTATGCGAGTGGAGGATGGCAACTGAATCTATATGCAAGTTACCACGGCGGGGCACGGAGAGCTTTCTTTAATAATCCTGGGGAGAGTAACAAAGATTTTTCCCCGTCCTTTTTAAATTTAGATTTAAGCGGTCGGATTCCGATTACTAAGAATTTTGGGATTACAGTGAATTTAGAAAATTTGGCTGATGTAAGGTACGAGAAAGCTAATCGAATCTATCATCCCGGTTTAACTTTACGAGTTGGCTTACAGTCGAATTTTTAAAAGTTTTGGATAGGGTAAGAGTAGAATTTTACTGCTTTTTGTCAGAGCGATCGCTTAACGCAATCCTGTCGTCATCCCGAAATTACCTCCTTGAGATAGAGGTATTTATGCCGCTAGACAGGTGTAATTTTTGATGAAAGCGCAACTTTCTACCGAAATTGATTGAATTATGGCTCTTTATCGTCGAAATTTCCTGTTTCTGCTAGGTGGCACTGCCGGAGCAGCCGTCATTGGGGCTTTCCCCGCAGCTTGTGCAGCTCAAACAACTCCAAAAAGTGAAAACCAGCAAGCACAGCAGCAGACACCGCAAGCACAACAGCAGGGGCAAACGGCAAATACTTTTACACTGCCGCCTTTACCTTATGCCTACAATGCTCTGGAACCCCATATTGATGAGGCGACGATGCGGTTTCACCATGATAAACACCATGCCGCCTACGTCAAAAACCTGAATGAAGCCGTGAATAAATACTCGCAACTCAAAGGCAAGAGTCCTGAAGAATTGCTTCGTGACATCAATAGCGTGCCAGAAGATATTCGTACTACAGTACGCAATAACGGCGGCGGTCACGTAAATCATACGATGTTTTGGGAAATCATGGCACCCAATGCTGGTGGAGCGCCGACGGGAAGAATTGCCGAAGCGATTAATCAAAGCTTTGGCAGTTTTGACGCTTTCAAAAAGCAATTTAATGAAGCCGGTAGCAAGCGTTTTGGCAGCGGCTGGGCTTGGCTGGTTCGCGGCAAGGATGGGAAGTTGCAAGTGATGAGTACGGCGAATCAAGATAGTCCGTTGATGGAAGGAATGTATCCGATTATGGGCAATGATGTCTGGGAACACGCTTACTATTTGAAATACCAAAATAAGCGTGCTGATTATTTAGATGCTTGGTGGAACGTCGTTAATTGGAATGCAGTAAACCAGCGATTTGAGAAAGCATCAGCTTAGTTGAATGCCGCTGATTTCAGCCCTAAACTAAAGTTTGGGCTAATAGCTTAAACCCGTTTAAACGGGTTTAAAGGCTGACCAGTAAGTTAAAGCTTACTTTAGCTTTAATCCGGAAATTTATTTGCAAACTCTTTGTGTTAGTGCCATCCCGGCCTAGCCTAGTTGCTCGAAGCCTTGGTTAGCAGGCTCAATTGAGGTTGTGAAGCGCGAGGTGGCTCTTGCAGTGCTAGATGGACTTCGTTTGTCTCGCCGGATTCCCGCCTCTGGGCAATTTGCTCTCATCGGGATGCTCCCGCTCCTGGGAACCCAATGCATCTACAGCGCTATTTTTGTAGCTTAATGATAATAATTGACAATAACTCTTTTTGCAGCTATATTCAAAGGTTGTCAATTACGTTACTAAAAGTTGATAACACAGGCTATAGAAGATGGCTTCAAAGAAAAGCAACCCTTTGTACAGGTAGTGGGTGGAGAATTTGTTTGTGGTAACTTAACAAACGGTTCTTAGCTACCTAGTTAAAAAACATTGTCAATATAAGATTTTATTGAGGAGTAACCTGGTGAAGCGTCGAAAGTTTGTGTTTTTAATGGGACTGGCAACTGCGAGCGGTGGGTTAGCGATCGCCTGCTCTGACAACCAGAGTGTCACGACTCCCAATGCAACCTCCCCAACCAGCAGCCCTGCCAGTACGACTGCCGCCAGTCCATCTGCCAGCCCAGTTGCCGCCACCGGCCCATTGGAAAAAGAACTGGTGGTCTACTCAGGACGGGACGAGAAACTGGTTGGCGACCTGATTAAACAGTTTGAAAAGGAAACTGGGGCGAAAGTACAAGTCCGCTATGGCGACACCGCTGAGTTAGCAGCAGCCATTCTGGAAGAAGGTAAAAATAGTCCGGCTGACGTTTTCTTTGCTCAAGATGCCGGGGCACTCGGAGCAATGCAAAAGGCAGGTAGGGCATCGCAGTTGCCAACTTCACTGCTCGATCGGGTAGAAAGCCGCTACCGCTCACCGGATGGGAAGTGGGTTGGAATTACGGGTCGAGTGCGGACAGTAGACTACAACACCAAGTTAGTTAAGGCAGCAGATTTACCAGAATCTATCACTGGCTTTACCGATCCAAAGTGGAAAGGAAAAATTGGTTGGGCACCTACGAATGGCTCCTTCCAGTCCTTTGTCACCGCTTTGCGCGTCTCGCAAGGCGATGAGAAAGCTAAGCAATGGCTAGAAGGCATTAAAGCCAACAATCCCAAAACTTACCCCAAAAATGCGGCAATTGTAGAAGCGCTATCCCGTGGGGAAATTGCGGTCGGATTTGTCAATCACTATTACTTGGAAAAGTTCAAGCAAGAAAATCCCCAAGCTCCCGTGGATCATCACTTCACCAATGATGTGGGTTCCTTAGTCAACGTGGCAGGCGTGGCAATTTTAGAGGGTGCAAAACATCCCAATATTGCTCAGAAGTTTGTGGACTTCATGTTGGCTCAGGATGCTCAGAAATACTTTGCCACCAAGACTTATGAGTATCCACTAGCTTCGGGAATCGCTCCGGCGGGGAATTTAAAAGCACTCAACGGAATTCCCAGCCAAGCGACTGCCATTGACTTAAGCAATCTGAACGACTTGGATGCAACGTTGAAGCTTTTGCAGGAGACACAGGTAATTTAAGTCGTTTGTGGGAATGGGGAATAAGTACTGATAACTCTTATTACCCATTACCAGCCTTCAAAAGTGATGTTATTTCCGCAATTTTGTTGAATTGCTGGTTGTTAATCCCCATATCGATTAACTGATTGGAGAAAGCAGCTCGACCCCCTTTATTTCTGACTTTAACAGCAGCGGCAGTAGCGATCGCGATCGCTCTGCCTCTGACTTATTTGTTCATCCGGACGGCTGGTGTCGGTGGGGAAGCGCTTTGGGAATTAGTTTCCCGTGCGCGAACTCTCACCATTTTGTTCAACAGTGCGGCGATGGCGGCAATCGTGACCCTGTGTTCGGCATTGATTGCCGTACCACTGGCATTTTTAACCGTGCGAACCGATTTACCGGGACGCCGATTTTGGCTAATAGCGACGACCTTACCCTTAGCAGTTCCTAGCTATGTAGGGAGTTTTACGCTGATTGCCACTTTTGGGCCACGGGGTAGCTTGTTGCAGTTGTTGCTGGAACCTTTGGGGGTGCAGGAATTACCTTCGATCTACGGCTGGCCTGGGGTGATTTTGGCACTCACCTTATTTACCTACCCTTATCTGCTATTGAGTGTCCGTTCTGGATTGCAAGGAATTGATCCCACCCTGGAGGAAGCCGCCCGAAGTTTAGGTCAAAGCGGTCAAGCTACTTTTTTTCGGGTTATCTTGCCCCAGTTGCGCCCGTCATTGGTGGCTGGGGGTTTATTGGTGGCGTTGTACTCGCTGCGGGACTTTGGGACGCCGTCGTTAATGCGGTTTGATGCCTTTACGCGAGCGATTTTTTTGCAGTATAAGGCAAGTTTTAACCGCAATTCAGCAGCGGCTTTGGCGTTGGTATTGGTGGGACTGGTGCTGTTGATTTTGTGGTTAGAGTATCGGGCGCGATCGCGTGCAGCATACTACAGTCGCGGCTCCACCTCCCAGCGCCCTCCTAAAGTCTTGCTACTAGGTCGTTGGAAGTGGCCTGCGGTAGCTTTTTGTGCGGTCGTGACAGCGATCGCTTTAGTGCTTCCTATTGGCATTACCGTGTTCTGGCTGATTCGCGGACTCCATAATGGCTACAGCCTTCCGAATCTGGTACCGGCTGCACTCAATTCCATTTTGGCGTCAGGAATTACAGCGGGTGTCGCCACTCTTTTTGCCTTACCTGTGGCAATTTTAGCGGTGCGGTTTCCTGGGCGAATTACTTCAATAATTGAACGCTGTTCTTATATTGGCTTTGGCTTGCCTGGAATTGTGGTGGCGCTGTCGCTGGTATTTTTTGGGGCAAACTACTTGCCACAGTTGTATCAAACCCTGCCGATGTTGGTGTTTGCCTATCTTGTCTTGTTTCTACCCCAGTCGGTGGGAACCGTGCGGGGTTCGCTTTTACAGGTGAATCCGCAGCTGGAAGAATCGGCGCGGAGTTTGGGTAGAAGTTCGTGGCAAACTCTCAGAGAAGTTACGCTGCCGCTGGTGCGCCCAGGTGTTATTGCTGGAGCTATGTTGGTGTTTCTGACGGCAATTAAAGAATTACCGGCTACCTTGCTATTAGCACCGATTGGCTTTGAAACCTTGGCTGTAAAGATTTGGAAAGCGACGGAAAATGTTGAGTTTGCTGAGGCAGCAACTGGCTCTCTATTTATGTTATTAGTTTCGATTGGCTCGACTTTATTACTGTTATCTCAAGAGCGCGTGAGGAGTTATAAGTAGGCGGAAATGGTTTGTAGGAGATTTATTTTGACGAACCGCCAAGGACGCGCTAGCGTTCGCGAAGCGGTGCGAAGCGGCGCGAATGCGCGAGAGAGATGAGCATTAGCGCTATAGGACGCCAAGGAAGAGAAGGAAGCGGGTTTCATGAATCACTTAAGATTGCTATCTATATGGTTTTTATCAAATTCAGGACTTACGCAACTGGCACAGCGATAGCGAAGCGCTGCTGCGTTCGCCCTTGGCGTTGCCGAAGGCTAGCGCAGATCGCATAAGAACACCACGAAAGCGCGATCGCTCAGAAAAACTACGCTATGCCCCGTATGGCAAGGCGTTTCTCCTCATGCACGCGATCCTTCCTGATGGATGATGGCGATCGCTGTGCTAATCTTTGCGGACATACTGACGGATACGTTGAGCCGTCTCTTCTGCCCGAACTTGTGCGGTTGCCTGCTTGCCACTTTCGGGTTCCCAGTTGTACTCGCGACTGAAATAGTGCTGAATTGCAACCTGTCTCTTGGAAGTCAACACCAAAACGATCTGATAGTTGACATCGTAGAATTTGTCACCATCACCATCTTCTTTTGGAACTAGCCTTCTACTAGGAGTTAGCTGAACCCGAACATCAACAAAATCCTTCAGCGTGTAGGTCTTGACCGTATTACTGTCCTGGGAAATGATACAGTGACCTGACCGATCGAAGACCCAAACTTTAGATGATTGCACGTTCGCTTTCAACCACTGTGCGGTCACTTTTGCGTATGGGTTTGGAGCCACATATTTGTCAATCCAGGTTTGCCCAAATCCAAGTGCCAATTGCCAGGGACAGTAAACTCTACGACTGACCTCATCTGCTATTGGCTGCACTTGTTGCCACTCTGCTCCCTCCCAGGGAGACTTTACAGATGGGTGAGCCTGCCCACACAGACAAAGTAACTCGCCCGATCGCATTTCGACAAAGAGCCGCACCTTTGCCCAAGGGTCTACATCTAAAATAACCCGATGAATATCTGAAAAATCATAATGTTCCTGGCGTTGTCTCCACAGACTCCCATATTGGTAAGTCAGTCGATTCTGGGTTTGGTCAATGCAATAAGACTCGATTAATTTAGAGCGGATACTCAAAAGACTGACATACAGCGCGTTGATTCCCACAAGGAAGAACATACCAGGGAGTAACCCAGACCACTGCAACCAGTCCACCTGTGCAATGCTTAAGCGATTTGCTGTAGGGTCTTTTAGGAAGGTGTTGATGCGATCAACACTCTCCTGCGTATTATCCAACCCAGAAGTTTTATATTCCCTTAAAGGAACTTCACCTTCACTGGTTTGTAACAGAACTTGGTAAAATACCCCATCATCTACATTTGTTGTCAACTCCACAGCCTGCAAATTACGAATGGGTGTGTTCTGCCACACCCCCAACCCCAACCAGCCCGGTTTGCTTAACTGACACGTAACCTGCGTCGGTTCTATCCGTTGGCAGTTCAATTTTGCAGGCCCGGTCCAGAGAAGAAATCCAACTCCTATCCCGGTCACGAGAATTTCTCGGAACACACGACCGAAGGACACGTAATTCTGGCGGAGAACTAATTTATTTGGAGACTGTTCAGCAATTTGCGTCATAGCAACTTTGAAGCAAGGATTGAAAATAAGAAATGTTGATGTTTCAGCTTTAGCAACCGAAGACGACTTCTTACAAGAACCTAACAAATTGGTTTTGCCATGCTGGGGCTATCAGCATTGCTACAGGCATCAGAGCTTCTGTTTAATTTAATATGCTTCGCTGGTGCTATATATTTGTTCTTAGGAGTACAAATGTTGATGAGCAAGCAGCAGGTTCAGTTATCGAAAACGGTTACTCCAATTGTTTACCGAAGACTTTTCTGGACTGGATTGGTCACCAGTATCACTAATCCAAAGGGAATTTTATTCTTCTTTGCATTCCTGCCAGAGCTTGTTGTTACCACTACAGGTCCCGTACCATTGCAAATGTTTGTCGTAGGGTTGACATTCAGGTTCTCAGGAGAAAATTAGTTGCTCAACTCAGGCGTCCAGCGTTAGCCATGTCCTTGGCCTAATTGTGGAGATGCAATCTGCGCTTCGCAGCAGCGCTTCGCTATCGCATGTGACAGTTGTGTAAGTCCTGAAATTATTTGTTGTGCCAAAGGGATATTTAATCAAGCCGCCTATTTTGAATTTTGAGTTATGCAACCACCGGCAATTTTACGCTTACAGAATGTAACGAAGCAGTTTAGCCAAAATACAATTCCGGCTGTTGAAGATGTAACGTTGACTTTGCAGCCAGGGGATTTGTTAGGATTGCTGGGGCCATCTGGCTGCGGTAAAACTACACTGTTGCGGCTGATTGCAGGTTTTGAACGACCTTACCGCGGAAGCGTGGAGATTGCGGGGCGAACGGTTGCTGATTCCCGTTGTTGGGTGCCGCCAGAGCATCGGGACGTGGGAATTGTCTTTCAAGACTATGCCCTGTTTCCTCATCTGAGTGTGGCGGAGAATGTTGCTTTTGGGTTGCAACAGTTGAGTAAACAGCAGGTCAAGGAACGCACGCAAGATGCGATCGCGCTTGTCGGTCTGCAAGGATTAGAAAAGCGTTATCCTCACGAACTCTCTGGCGGTCAGCAGCAACGGGTTGCCCTCGCCCGTGCCTTAGCACCGCGACCAAAGCTGGTTCTCCTCGATGAACCTCTGAGCAATCTCGATATCCAAGTACGTTTGAGGTTGCGCGAAGAAGTGCGAGAGATTCTCAAGGCAATTGGCACTTCAGCAATTTTTGTCACCCACGACCAGGAAGAAGCACTTGCCATCTCTGATTGGGTGGGTGTTATGCGTCAAGGACATTTAGAGCAATTGGGCACGCCGGAAGATATCTACACCCACCCCGCCTCGCGGTTTGTTGCCGAATTTGTCACTCAAGCCAACTTCCTTCCCGCCCAACGCCAAGGTCATCTGTGGGAAACAGAAGTCGGTTGTTTTGATGTCGCCCTTAACGGACGGCAAGACCCCATTTCTAGCCTCACCGGCGAACTCATGATTCGCCAGGAAGACTTGATCTTACAGCCATTTCCTGATGCATCGGTTGTCATCCGAACCCGGCGCTTTTTAGGGCGCGAGTACCGATATTGCCTCCAAACTCCCTCTGGCAAAGAACTCCACGCTCGCACGATGACTGATACCGCCTTGCCGGTAGGAACGCGAGTGCAGCTATCGATTGCCGGTGATACCGTTCGAGTTTTTCCCAGCTAAAACTCTCGATAAATTAGGGAAATTGCTCCTAGCCCCCTTTTTAAGGGGGTTAGGGGATCTCCAAATCCGACCGGCGAACTGGGCTTGGTCGGGGCTTTTTGATTGCCATGCCCCTACAGATGTATCGCACTCAACAGCGACGCAAGCGAGTGAGTAACAGCACAATTTCGTCCATCGCCTGCCGTATCGTTGGGGCAGATTGGTCGGATTGATTGACGAGAATGCTAAAAACAATCGTTTGATACTCTGGATGATTCATATACCCGGCTAAGGAAACCGTTCCACTCATCGTTCCTGTCTTCGCTTGCACAATGCCTTGGGCTGGGGTATTTTGAAAGCGACTTTTTAGGGTGCCGCTGACACCGGCAACCGGGAGAGAGGCGCGGTAAATTGCGGCTTCTTTGGTTTGCGCGATCGCTTCGAGAGTCTGCACCAGTGCTTTTGGACTTACTAAGTTATGACGAGACAACCCGGAACCATCAGCCATCACGTAACTATTAGGATCGACGCCTAATTCCGTTAAAGCCTGTTTAACAGCAGCCAACCCCATTGCAGCCGAATTCTCTGAAAGTGTGGTTTCCTCGCCTTTGCTGGTGGCACCCAGAGTTCGCAATAAGGCTTCTGCATAGAGATTGTTACTGTTCTGGTTCGTCTCCACCAATAGAGTTTCCAACGGCGGCGACTCCACAACGGCTAATTCCCGTTCGTCCCCCCTTTCTCTGCCAGATCCCACCTGCGACTGTGCGATAGGAATCCCCGCAATTACTAAAGCCCGCCGGAAGTGCTGCAAAAAATACTGGGCGGGGTCGAGAACTGCCACACCCAAGGATGCAGGTTCGGCACCCGCAGGCAGCTGACCTTTAATCTGTAATACGGGTTTCCCCAGTACAGCGCTAACGGCGATCGCTGCCGGTGATTTCGCTTCCGCTGTCACCGTATTATTTTCCAGTCGCCATTGCGCGATCGCAATTGGATCGATCCAAGCGGTTTGTAGCGGTTGCCCAGGCGATCGCGGTGATAGGGTCAGCACGGTAGCATTTTGATTCAAAATTAAACTATTAACGGGTGCCGCATAAGGTGCCTGTAGATCGCCCCATTCCCAACTGGGATTTACTGCCTGTCCTTGAAAGTAATCATCCTCGACAATTAGCTGCTGTACCTGACGAATTCCCTGGCGCTTTAGCTGTTGTGCCAAGCCTCTTATCTGGGTATCGCTGAAACTAGGATCGCCTCGTCCCACTACGCGCAATTCTCCCCCGTTTGTGCCATAAACTGAGGTGCGAATCCGAAACTGAGAACCTAACTTGTTTAAAACCGCTGCTGTTGTCAGCAGCTTTGTATTCGATGCGGGGATAAAGTAACGGTCTGGTTCGCGGCTGTAGAGGGTGCGTTCTGGAAATTTTGAATTTGTCGATAATGGTTCTATTAAAATTCCCCAACGAGTACGAGAAAATTCCGGACGGTTGGTGACAGCTTCAATCGCGTTTCCTAGTTGGGCAGGACAAACCAACGCAGGGGATTGGGGTTTTTCTGCTTGAGAAACCTGCTTTGAATTTATCGAAGGATTCGGAGAAACAGCGGGATTATTTGCCCTCGCCGCTTCCTGCCAGGATAGCAATTGTGTGTTTAGGAGCAGCAGGAAACTCAGGCATTTACTGATTTTAGTAATTTTTAGGAATAAGTAGGGGCGCGGGAAAAAGCTAAAAATAGATAAACTTGTTTTTTTGAGACTACAGGTTTCTTTATGCTGGGATAAGCTGATACTTTCTTTTAAAAACCTACTTACCATTCAGATTTTTCCAAATAAAACTGATTTGTCAATAAAAATACTACCTTAGATAGGTGCAAAAACACAATTTAATTTACCAATAAAAATATTTCTAATGGTAGAGCTTATCGAGTCTTAAAAAGTGAATAAAATACAGAATAATCATAGATTTTTTTGTATTTACAACCGAAAAAAATAGGTACTTATAATCATGGCACTTCAAGAGCGCGATTTTGAGAAAAGCAATCGCCATACAGAGGGACCCCGTCGGAACAACGGAAGTAAATATTTTTTGGTTGCTCTATTAAGCGCACTTTCGACATTGGGTTTAGTTGCTGCTGGTTGGTGGCTGTATCAGCGAATGCAGCAAGAAAATGCGATCGCTCCCGCAGAAGTTCCAGTGACGACCGCTAGCCCTACTGTCAGCTCAACCATTAGCCCCACCGTCGCCCCAACTGCTCCCGTCGCCCCAGTCGCCCCAGCGCCCAGCCTTGGCATTCAACCCGGTCAATTTGTTGAGCCTGCTTTAAGCAACAAAGGGCAGGTAGAATTAATCGCCGTCCGCAGAATTCTCGGTGCGCCCGATGAAGTCAGCGTGGATATGCGAATTAATCGTCTTGCAGACGATGTGGTGGGAGGAGACCTGATTAATGTCGGTGGGACAACTGCCCGGAATCCGATCACCAGCGAAACTTATCAAGCACTCGATCCCTTGAAGCGTTCATCAGGAACGGTTTCTTTATATCAGATGCGCCGGGGGCAACCGCAAGAAGGCTATGTCGTGCTAAAAGTCCCCGCAGGTGTTAGTACCCTCGACATCTATGTCGATCAAACGCAGGCGTTTAAAAATGTGCCGATTGCGGATGCGAACACCAGCCCAGTGAGCGGAACCGCCCCCGCTTCCCCAGTACCCACCATCGCGCTATCGCCCCAAGCTCAGGCACCCGTGACTACTGCGCCAGCTGCGCCAGTGCCCAGTGCTGACATTCAACCCGGTCAATTTGTACAGCCTGCCTTGGGCACCAAAGGACAAGTAGAGTTGCTGTCTGTGAAGCGAATTCAAGATCCCGAATCCAGAAACCGCGACGTGGTAAACGTGCAGATGCGCGTCCGGCGTCTATCAGCGGATCGAGTGGTTGGGGGTGACATCATTACTGTGGGCGGAACCACTGGGCGGAATCCAGAGACGAGCGAAACCTACAAAGCCGTTGACTTGATTAATCGCTCGACGGGAACCGTTTCTTTGTTCCAGCTGCGCCCACAAGCGTCAGCAGATGCCTATGTCTGGCTGAGGGTGCCAGAAAACGTCAATTCTATTAACCTCTACGTGCCGGAGGTACAGGCATTTAAGAATGTGCCCATTTCTAAATAGGAGGGAATCGGTAATGGATCGTGGAGATTTGTCAGTCATTATTCGTCCATAATCATGAGTCTTTAGTCATTTGTTCTGAGTTCGTTGCTTCTGACTCACGATCCATTACCCCTTACCAAAACGGTATGAGCAATTTTTTATCTGGCATCGCAGTTATACTTTCAATTTTGGCGATTATTGGCAGTGGCTTCAGTGCCTATCAAGTTTTTGAACTGCGGGAGGAACTCAACGCGATCGCTAATTTAAAAAGCGGTTCGACGCCTATCGGAGAGCCAACATCTAGCCCAACACCAGATGCAGACAGCACTCCCACCGTCAGCCCTACTAGCACCGCCTCTCCAGTGCTTACTCCGACTAACGCTACCAACACCAACGCCAAAATTCAACCAGGGCAGTTTGTGCAACCGGCTTTTAACAGCAAGGCACAAGTAGAATTACTCTCGGTCAGGCGCGTTGCCGATCCAGAAACGGGATCTCGGAATGTCGTAAATATGCAGTTTCGGATTCGACGGGTTGCAAGTCCGACCGATCCAGATATAGATGTTTTAAACCCATCTGCAATAACTGCCCGCAATCCGAATACAAACGAGACTTACAAGGCGGTTTCTCCTAAACGTGCGACTCCTTCAGTGGATTTTGGCAGCATTGGACAAGGTGCCTCAGCCGATGCCTATGTTTGGCTACAAGTTCCGCAGGGAATCAATACGTTAGACATTTATATTCCCAATACCCAGCCATTTAAAGGCGTACCGGTTTCTAATTAATTTAGCGAGTGTAAATGCAAGGTTCGGATAACATGGCTCGTTAAACAGCGAGATTGTAGAGACGCAATTCATCGCGTCTCTACGCAGCGAAAATTCTCGCGTTTTTTTACGAACAAAACTGGATTGAGCCTTAATTGAATTTGTCAGATTTTTTTTAACAAACCGCTTTGGCGAGCTAAATTTTTGAAACCAAACGAAGACTAAGGATAAAACAATGATGATAAGCAATCTGCCTAACCGGACAAACGCGCATTCCACGTCCACAAAATCACCACCCCAATTGGGGTTGGTGTGCATCACAACGTCTGACAAAGTGCGTTACCGCGCCCTCACTCGCAAACGACTATTGCAACTAGAAACAGCGGAACAGCAGCAAGTGCTGCGGGAGCTGTATACCGACAATTTGCAACGCCTAAATAATGCGCTGGATTTCTGCGTAGAAAATAATCTCCGGCTTTATCGACTTCCCTCAGGGATATTTCCTTTTGCCGATACTGATTTGGGTGAGGCGATGCTAGAGGAATTTACGGAACAGGTGCGAGCAACAGGCGATCGCGCAACGGTTCTTGGCATCCGATTAGTCGTACACCCGGATCAGTTTGTTGTCCTCAGTTCAGATACACCCTCTGTCATTGAGAACAGTATCAAAATTCTGCAAATGCACGCCCGGAATATGGATTTATTGGGGCAACCCCGATCGCCTTGGGCGATGATGGAGATACATGGTGGTAAGGGCGATCGCGCTGAGCGACTGATCCAAGTCATCCGCGATTTACCCGATGAAATTCGCTCAAGATTAGCCCTAGAAAACGACGAATACGCCTATAGCGCAGCCGAAATTCTCGCTGTTTGCCAGGAAGCTGGCGTGCCAATGGTCTTTGACGCCCATCACCACGTTATTCACGAAAAGCTGGACAGCTACGAACACCCCAGCATCGCTCAGATGAAAGCAGCAGCACGGACGACTTGGCCCGTGCCAGAATGGCAGCTAGTTCATATCTCTAACGGGCGGGAATCCTTTGGCGATCCGCATCATAGCGATTTTATCACCGTGATGCCCAGTGCCTACTGCAACGTTCCCTGGATTGAGATAGAAGCGAAACTGAAGGAAGAAGCGATCGCGAAACTGCGAGAAGAATGGTCGCCTGTCTTCGGCACCGCATCCCCACCCAAACCACTAGAAGAAAAGCCACTGGACAAGGTTACTCAACCGAAAACTCAGCAAAAAAAACGCACTTCTAAGAAAGCTGAACAACCTAAGGACAAAGTTTTGAGTTCAAACTTGGACGGTGAGTAATATTCGTTTGCAAACCTTGGCGTTGTCCTTGGCGTACCTTTGCGTTGAATATTGCAACTTAATTTGGTAGTCCTAAACAGGTAATGATGCGTTGTAGTAATGCACAAAATACCAAATTGCCCAGAAGTGTTGAAAGATCGCTCAACACTTCTGCCAGTTTTTAAGAAAATTTGTCCCGTCACTCATCTTTATAATTATCGCAACAGATATAGAAAAAAGATTATGGAACACGCCAAATAAGGATTTTAGCCAGGTTCAATCAAGTTGAACCATCAAGTTAAAATAGATGTCTTGCAAACTGTCATTTAGCTGACATAATTTTAGAATTTATAATTATAGGATTGACTTAAAACTTACAATCAAGTTTATTAATCTTAGAGTATCTTGTTGCTTGTTTTATGATATAGAAATCGCAGCGGTACCGATAATCAAGGGCATCTGATACCACTTGACACGCACTACCAGAGGCAAAGGCTGATATGGGATTTGAGAGAACGCATTCATTCCAAAAGCAGAAGTCTTACATATCACAGCCGACGATTCAGTTGAGAAGTCGCCCGTTTGCGGCTCCCATACAGATGAAGCCGAAGGAGCAACAGACACCAGAAGAGTTAGCGAATCAAGCTTTTAATCAGAACAAGTTTGAAGCTTTTGGACTTCAGCTCAAGGAAGAGCGTGGCACCATCACCCCTGTCGAGCAGGAACAGTTAGGTCTGTTGCAAGCGAAAATGAATGATTACTGGGAGCAGAACCAGGAAAGGGCATCGCGAAGCGGATTTGACTTTTCTAAGGTTGCGGTTACTTTGCCTGGGGAACAAGCTGCCCCACAAATCCAGCCTATGGGTCGGCTAGGGACACCTGGAGTGCAACTGGGGGGAAAGCGATCGCCCTTGAACTCTTCGCAACAGTTGTCAGAACCACCAATACAGGCAAAGTTGACCATTGGGGAGCCAGGAGATAAGTATGAGCAGGAAGCGGATCGTGTTGCGGCTCAAGTAATCAATCGCTTAAATTCTCCAACAACCTTGCAACCTTCACTGGGAAAAACTGTACAGCAAAATAGGGGAGCTATTCAGTGCCAGTTACAACCACAGCCTAAAGGAAAGTTAGTTACTCATGTGAATCATAGCCCTACACTCCAGCGTGCGAAAACAGTAGCAAATGATGTAGCTGGTGTAGCCCGGAATGAGCTTTTTGGGGACGAGACCGCTCGTCGTAATACCTTGGGTGGGGGATTAATAAATCCTAACGCTATCGCTACGCAAGCGGTTTCGATTCAAAGCACCAATGGAAATACTCTTACAGGAAAACTCTACAGACCTGTTGGTGGTGGAGCAAACACAACAGTTCTGACTTTATCGGGAAGTGGGAGTTCAGCAGAGGACTATATGACAAAGATTGCTCGTGAGTATGTTCCTGCTGGGGCACAAGTTTTAGCTATAAACTATCGAGGGTTTGGAGACAGTTACAAGACCGTCAATGGACCCGGTGGCGGCGGGGGCGATCCAAGCGAAGCCGGACTCTATGAAGATGCCGAAGCTATGTATGACTATGTGAGAAATACATTGAATGTCCCATCAACTGACATCATTGTTCATGGCTATTCGTTAGGTAGTCCAGTAGCTGCTACTTTAGTGAAGCGAGTTATGAAGAGTCGGGGCGAAAACGTGAAAGCTTTGATTTTAGACCGGGCAATGCCAAGCACCTACAAAGCAGCAAAAGCGAAGGGTAGCAATGAAGTAGAGGCACGTATTGGTCAAGCTTTAGCAGGCGACATGGATACGAAAGCAAAACTTAAAAAGATATTGAGTTTGGCGGGAGGAGCCAATTTACCTATACTCTTTACAAGCGGTGGAGCAGCAGACGTATTATCTGCTGAAGATCAGGCACTTGCAGCTTGGGCAGGGCAAAATAACAAGTTTGGCAACAATGCGACCTCTGTTGTAAATCCGAATGCTGAGCACGAAGATCATCGGCTAATTATGAATGTACTAATTCCTGCATTACAAGGGCGAGGGTTAATCTAAAGGTCGATGTCAAACAAAAATTTCATATATTGAGAGAAATTTCTAATAAAAAACGTGGTACAAAAGAAAGAATTTCTGCAATTTTTCTAACGGAATCTAATGTGGAAATCCTCTTTTTAGGTTCAATAACGCAATTGATAGTTATCTAAATCCCTATACGTCAGCAACTGTCCATTAAGCATTCCTATCCAGCAGGACTCAAGGAGGGCTGAACTTGTCCTGTTTATTGCATCTCATGAGTGATACTCACGGCTAACCTCTAAAACATCAATCAACACTGCCATGCTCAACCTGTTCCCCAAATTTTCAGTGGCGATCGCTATTGTCACTCTTGGTTCTGCTGCGATCGCAACCAGTCAAGCCCAAGCGTCTATCGTTACCTATGACTTCACGGTTAATGTGACTCAAGGGTCATTAACCGGACAATCATATAGTGGAACGTTTAGCTACGATGATTCAACCTTAAAAGGCACTGGAGTTGAAAAATTGGGCGTTGCTCAGGGCTTAAGAGTTTGCATGAATTATTTCGGACGCAATTACTCAGAAACGAGCGATCGCGACTATCCAAAATTTCCAACGCTTGTGTTTAAAAACGGCGATATCAACCATCTAGACTTTTGGATACAGCCGCAAAAGCGTGTTGTCTGGTGGAACTTACCTGGATGGGAAGTCAATTTATCAAAGAGACAAGCTGGTGCTGACGTTCCAAATTGCGCTAAGTCTAATCCCTAATTATTACGCCATTTGTCATGAGTCATTAATCCGTAGCAAGGGCTAATGACTCACGAATCAATTACCCAAATAGCTATTTGCTATCGCCTTGACCTGTTACTTTCTCAACCAGTTCTTTGGCTCCTTCAACTAAGCCATTCTCTGCCTGTGGCCCTTTGTTTGCTTTTACACTTTCGTTGTAAATCTCATCCTGCTTATCTGGATTCCGAGCTTGTTCTGCGGCTTCTTCGTAAGCTTCTTCTCGAAAACTAGCGTCTTCAGTAGGGTCTGAAGTACGGTTAATATTTGCACTTGAGCTTGTCGCTGCATAAGCAGGCTGATTTGCAAAAATGAATAAATTGGAGAGGCTAAGCAAACTCACCGTAACCAGAATCAAAATACTGTTGCGAAATGCTTGCCCTAATGCTGAAAAAATGCGCTGCATTATTTAATTCTCCTTGTTGTTGTATTTCGTAGAATCTGGCAATACGCGAGAATCGCTGACCATCAAGGTCATTTATAGAACCAGTGGTCAATTGATTAGACCAGAGAGATTCTACGGGTATGGCGATCGCGCACCCTTCTGCCGCAAGATATATTCAAGGAGTCAAAATAATTAAAGATTGTTACAAGTCATAGGTCATGGGTCAGTAACAAAGAATGCATGACCCATAACGATGGACTGGTGACTAATGACTTAATTAGCCTTAGACAAGGGATTTTTTATTCGGATACCGCAGACTCAAACAATTGCCCAAAGGCATCTAGGATCTGCTTAGGGATGGCTCGCGGACGCATTGCGGCAAGATCCACCCACACCCACAACGCCTCTGCTGTCACTAATAGCGGAGCTTCTTCCTGTTTGCGGATTTCATAGCGACGGATGGCACGGGTTCCTTGAATTAGGTGCAGCCAGGTGGTAATTTCTAAGCGATCGCCTGCAACAGCAGAACGCAGATAGTCTATCTCGATCCGCCGCATTACAAAGCCGCCGCCGAGTTCCTGGTAGACTTTCTGGTTAAAGCCGAGATGTTCATCGTGTTCGACTGCTGCATGTTCTAGGTAATGCTGATAGACTGCGTTGTTAACGTGCCCCAAGGAGTCCATCTCGTGGTATCGCACGCGCAGTCGGCTTATGAACTTTTGCATCCGTTAATCAGAATATTTTTTCCAACTTTCAGGCTAGCCCATCGTTTTACAGAATAAAAGCTCCTTTTGCATCCCTAAAGCTATGTGCCAAAACCGATACCGCTAGTCCCATCTTTTAAGCCACTTTGTTGATTCTTGTGTTCGTTCGTGTGTTCATTTTTCGGTTCATTGTCAGTATCACTTTCATCGCGCGGCTGCAACAATGCCAAATGAAAGGCTTGTCGTGTTTGGGAATTTAAGTAACGCTCTTGTAGGGGTTGCCACTCTTGCCATGCTTCGTAAACAGTTTGATCTAGCTGTTCAGTTAGCGTCGGTAGTTGATGTTTGAGCTTGGAGTGCAAGACATCACTCAGCACATCTACTAAAACAACGCAGTCTTGAATTTTTCCCAAAGTTTCCTGAACTGACTTTACGTCTTGCAGATAACCTGCATAAGCAGGGCCATAGAAGTCAGAAAATAGTTCCATTTGGTAGCGCACGCGCTTGGCTTCTTTCCGCAAACTGTGGAGAACTTCTCCCTCATCTGCTAAAAGTCGCGATACAGCTGATTGTTTTAGTTCTTTACCTTCAATCTGTCCAGCTTTAAATTCAATTCCTAGCAACCAACCTGGATGGAGCAATAACTGACTTATCTCTGGCAACAGTAGATCTGGCAGAACCGGCTCTACCGGCATCTGAGCAATTTCTTGATAAGTCGGATGCTTCAACCACCCTTGCAACGATTGCTTGAGTTTGTTGTATTGCTGATGCTCCAGGGTATCCCGGACTTGTTCTAGCGCGTGTTGGCGCTGTTTATCCAGAGCATTCGTCGCCTCTTTTAAAGATTTCTGTTCTTTAGAGGGTAAATTCGGATGGTAACGATTTTTTAGGGCGTCCTGAAGCACGTCTAAATCCCGCAAACCGCCAAGACGATGACCAATTTTGCCAATCTTGTTTTCTTGGGCTGACTTGGGAAGATCCAGCGCGGGTGCAAAACCTTTTACCGCCGAACGCAGGCGACGAATTCCCACGCGCATCTGGTGTAACGCTTCTGGATCTTTGTCTTTGATAACATCAGATTCGTGCTTAATCGTTTTTTGAAAGTGTTTTTCAATCGCTAGGTATGCCCAGTCTCCTAAAGTCTTGGCTTTTTCTTGGGTATGCTTTTTCATGACAATATTGGCTCTAAACGCGATGGATTGGATTAGTTAATAGCAGGACAGGGTTGAGTTGAACGGTTAAAGTACCACATTTCCACCCAGGTTTTGGTATTGGAGTCTATTGCATCCAGGGAGTATTTGTGATATGACCCGGATAGGAAACCCACAAGTCGTATCGGGTTACGGCTTCGCCAGTTTGTAGGTTTTTGAGGAACGGCTTGCCAGTCCAGATTTGGCAGCTACAGAGGTTTTTGACTTCCTGAATCTCAAAAAATTCAGCTTCGACGGGTTGCAGTCGAAAAAACTCAATATGCCAATGAGCGGGTTCAACGGCAACATGAGTAGTAGAGGAAGTCTTTTCAGTTAGCTGGGAATTTCGGTTATCAAGCTGAATGGCGCTGGGGAGAAAATCGATATCCAGCACATAAGATTCAAACCCATGCTGTCGGGCAAATTCTATGATTTGCTGCCAATCATAGATGGGTTTTTGCTCTCCCTGCTGGGGAGTATCGTCTCCAAAGCAGTAACCGCCAAACAGCCAAACCAGTTTTGACAGGATCGATTCTACACGGAGGCGATCGCTTCTTAAAAGTTCTATATCTTCCGGTAGCAAGATGCGCCCCGGAACACACCACCAATATTCCCAGAAAGTATTCGCATCTAACGAAACTATCCGCTTGACGACTCCCGGAATGCGATCGCGTTGTTGGATGTGACGAATTTTTTCCTTAGATGCGCTTTGTCCCGAAATCGGCAAATCTCGATTTGCTGCTAGGGGATGTTCGGGCGCGGTCGTCATTTCTTGGGGGAAAAAGGAGTCGAGGTTCAGCACGGATATTCTCTCACTACACCTAATGCAGTGTTCCATTCTAGATCCTAGAATAGGCTCTTGGATCTAGATATTTGTATACCTTTGGTTGAATAAGTTTAAGCTTCATTGGCTCTCTTTCGAGATAGAGGGAAATCACGCTAACCTTAAAAATAGAATGGTTAGTGTAGCGGTACGCTCCTTGCAGACTGAAGACTAAAGAATAGACGTTAATAACTTCCATCAATTAGGAATGTGGCGTTTCAGACCACTCAACCTAGAGAATGTCTGGAAAGTTATAATCGAGATGCTTAAACGGCAAAGCGAATTTAGCCTTAACTTGAACAATAGAGAAACCCATTATTCGCAAAGTTTCAATGGGTAGTGCATAAGCTAAACTGACTTTACAAATACTTACGGCTACCTACTTATATGAATCGGGTAGAATTGTATAAGGATAAGATGAAGGGATAAGCGTGTGTTAGAAATTCTCCTCATTTTTGTTGTTAGTCTAATACCAGGGCTGCTTTCAGTGTGGCACGTTCGCAGGATAGAAGCACGAAACATGGCGGGTTTGCAAGCAGCAATGCAAAGGGTAGAAGCTATGCAAATGCAAAGAATGCAAGTGCCTTTAGACCAACATTACATTGAAGGTGTTGGCTATTTAATTGGGGATATTACTTGCCAGTTTAATGCTCATTCGGCTTACATCCGTTGTGCAGTAAATCCCTTTGGTCCTTGCCAAGAATGTCCCCATTATCAATCTAAAGAATACAATTAAGTTGAATCCATAGAAACATGAATCTTTCTGAGCTAGGAATGGACACTAGAAAAATATTAGTAAAATTTAGCTAATTTACCCTTATCAGCTTTTAGAAATTTAGATTATTTGTATCAACTTACTGAGCAGCTCGACAAGATAAAAAATTTAACCCTAAGAAAATCGCCGCAATCGTTCCAGAAACGCATACTTTCCCCTGGGCGATTGTTTCTATAACTTCTGAAACAGGAATCAAGACAACTTCAATATCTTCGGTAACATCTAGCCTTTGTTGACTAGCTAAATGAACATTTTCAGCTAAAAATAAATGGATATTATTTGTATCTTTTGGTGGATTGTCATATAAAATTGTCAATTGAATGAGTTGCTCGGCAACATATCCCGTTTCTTCTTCTAATTCTCTGGCGGCGGCTACAACACTATCCTCTTCCTCTGGATGAAAAGCACCCGCAGGAAGTTCTAATAAAATTTCTCCGACGGCATGACGGTATTGACGGACAAAAACAATTTCTTTTTGCTGAGTGATTGGTAAAATAACAGCTATATCAGGTCGAATATTTACAAAAAAATCATCGACAATTTGCCCGTTGGGTAATTCGACTTCATCTTGCCTAACTTTACACCATTGATTATTTATCACCATTTTAGAATTTAAAATTTTCCACTTGCTAAGGTTTTTCATAAACTAATCCAAAGTAGATTCAAAAATCATAAAGCATACAACAATGCAGATTAGCGTAGAAACCTTCACGGTAAACAAGCGATTTCCTTTAACCATCAGTCGCGGGACGACAGCGCAAACCATGAATGTGTGGGTACGCGCGATCGCAGAGGGGATTGAAGGCTGGGGGGAAGCTTCGCCTTTTTCCATTGGAGTCGGACAACCGCGACAAACCACAGAGATTCTCTTGGAGGCATTGCAAGGCATCGCGCCGCTGTTGGAGGCATATAGCCCTTGGGAAAAGCAGAAAATTGAGGAAGTATTGCAAGCAGCGCAAATCCCTTCTGCGGCGTGGGCGGCAATTGATATGGCGTTGCACGATTGGCAGGGAAAGCGGCTAGGATTACCGTTGTGGCGTCTGTGGGGGTTGGATCGAGATCGGATTGTTCCCATCTCTGTGACGATTGGGATTAATTCCCCATCGGGTGCTTTACAGCGATTGCGCGATTGGCGGCAGGTGACAGGGGCAAATGTTTTGAAGGTGAAATTGGGTAGTTCCGAAGGAATTGAAGCGGATCAAGCGATGCTGATGGCAATTCGGGAGACAGCACCGGATGCTCAGCTAAGCGTCGATGCCAATGGGGGTTGGAATCTGGAAGACGCTGTGATGATGTGCAGTTGGCTGGCAAAGATGGGTGTTAAGTATGTGGAACAGCCGCTGGGACGAGAAGCAGAAGTCGGGATAATGGGGGAATCGTCGTTTAAGGAATTGTACACGCGATCGCCTCTACCCATTTTTGTAGATGAAAGTTGCTTTACTCGCAAGGATATCCCGCAACTGGCAGACCGCGTTCATGGCGTTAATATCAAACTAATGAAGTGTGGCGGCTTAACGGAAGCGATTCGCATGATACATACAGCGAAAGCTTGTGGATTGCAGGTAATGTTCGGTTGCTATTCTGACAGCGCCATCTCGAATACGGCGGCGGCACAACTCTCCCCCCTAGCGGATTATCTAGATTTAGATAGTCATCTGAATCTCATCGACGATCCTTTTAGCGGCGCATCCATACAAGATGGGCGATTGCTACCCAACGATTTACCCGGATTGGGAGTTATCAGAAGGACGGAGAATATTAGCCAAGCAGCGCCTTAGTGCTGGATAAATTTCTGTTCCCTATTTTCTAAAAAGCTGTGCATTTGACATCTAAACATCGAGTCGCAATTCTGCTACATGAAGGGATTCGCGGCATCCACGGCAAAACCGGACTGGCGCTATTGCGCTACAGCGAAGCGCTAGTGGTGGCAGTCATCGATCGCCAGTGTGCGGGAGAGTCATTGCGAAAATTGACGGGTATCCCCCGCGAGGTTCCGATTGTCGCTTCTCTGGAAGAAGCGCTAGCTTACACACCCGATATCTTGGCGATTGGGATTGCGCCGCCTGGGGGTGCCCTGCCAGCCGAATGGTGGCAGGAAGTAAAACAAGGGATAGCAGCGGGGTTGTCTATCGTCAATGGACTGCATACTCCAATGGCGTCCCATCCGGAGATCCAGACATTGTTGAAAGATGGGCAGTGGATTTGGGATGTGCGTCAGGAACCCGCAGGATTAAAGATAGGAAGCGGACAAGCGCGATCGCTCGCTTGCAAACGGGTTCTCGCTGTCGGCACAGATATGGCAATCGGCAAAATGTCAACCTGTTTGGAACTCAATAAAGCCGCATTGCAGCGCGGTTTGCGTTCCAAGTTCTTAGCTACAGGTCAAGCGGGTTTAATGATAGCGGGGGATGGTATACCCCTGGATGCCGTGCGGGTTGACTTTGCTGCGGGTGCTATCGAGCAAATGGTGATGCTGTTTGGCGAAGAGCATGAGATTCTGTTTGTTGAGGGGCAAGGTTCCCTGTTGCATCCCGGTTCAACTGCAACGCTGCCACTGATTCGCGGGACTCAGCCGACGCATCTGGTGCTGGTACATCGAGCGCAACAAGCAACCATCCGCAATCATCCCCACGTTCCGATTCCGCCCCTGCCAGAAGTCATACAGCTTTACGAGACACTGGCAGCGGCTGCCGGTGCATTTGCGCCAGTGCGAGTGGTCGCGATCGCTCTCAACACTGCCCATCTTGACGCTGATACTGCACAACGAGCGATCGAGCAGATACAGGCAGAAACAAAGCGTCCCTGCACCGATCCAGTCCGCTTTGGTGCTGACACAATATTAGATGCCGTAATGTCTAATCCTTAATCTGTGGCTTCTGACTCTTCGCTGGTTTGACGGCTGTCGGCTTCGTAATTAGCAGCCAACCCTCCGCCTGATTAATCGCTTTCACCGGCTTTAAATTCAGGTGCTTGAAGGTGGATTGGTCAAGTAAAAAATAAGGTTGAGCGTCACCTTTCCAACGCTGCTGGAGTTCGGCATCCGTTGCGGGGATGACTTGGCGATCGCTATAAAAATTCAGAGAAGGACGACCATGATCGTAGGATGTGTAGATTGGCTTATTGATGGGAGTTTTGCGCTTAATCATCGCGGCAACGGGTTTAACCGGATAGGCTTCTGCGAGTTCCCAATTCCAGTGCGGCGATGTCATGAGTAGCAGTAGCGTTACATACGTACCCCAAAATAGCAGGGGAATAAATTGCAGGTCTTTTTGATAAATCAAAACTGCCGTTATCAATAAAGTCAAAGCAGCCGATGCAAACACCAGTTGCAAATTCCAGTTCGGTTGGGGGCCAAAGGCAGCAAAATAAAAACTACCGCTTAGCGCCGCTAAACCCATGACTGTCAAAAGCGGTACCCAAGAGCGGGGATAGGATTTCTTACTCGACGCATTCCAAATTTCAGCAAGCTGGGCACCTCCCAATAAAGCCACTGCTGGGTAAATCGGCAGTACATACCAGGGAAGCTTTGTTCCCATCACCGAAATGGCTACTAGATAAACACTCATCCACACCAGTACCAGTTTTGCCCAGCTCATATTGCGATTTTCCCAAGCAAGGCGCAATCCTTGGGGCAATAAGAATAACCAGGGCCAACCGTACTTTAAGATTTCCAACAGATAGTACCAGGGGGGACCCGCGTGATTCTCGACGGGTGCCCAAATCCGCTGCAAGGATTGACTGAAGATGCCGGTGTTTACGAAAGCCTGCCCGTAGTGGAGAAATTGGGCACCATACCAAGCGGCAACTGGCACACTGCCCAAGAGCAAACCAATCCAGAAATAGAGGGAAGTTAACAGTCTGGGAGTATCCCAAGCTAAAAATACCAGGGCAATATTTAAAAGTAATAATCCCATCATGCCTTTAGTCAGGCAAATCAACCCAAACCCGATACCGGCACCGAGAGCGTAGCGCAAGTTTCGACGCGATCGCAACACGCACCACATCATAAACAGGAAGAAGCACAACACTGCCCCATCCAGCATCGCCAGACGTCCATGACGCACAACGGGTAGTAGCGTTAAGTAAATCAAAGCCGAGAAAAGAGCTGGAAGGCGTCGCCGGAATAGTTCCCGTCCAATGCCATACAAAAGCGGCACACAAGCGGCACTCAGCAGCGCCCCAGGTAGGCGCGTTGTCCACTCATTTACACCGCCGATTGCGTAGGCACCGGCAATCAGCAGATGCATTAAAGGCGGTTTATTGAAATACTCCGTACCTCCCAACGTCGGATACAGCCATCTCAAAGAATCAAACTTTGCCTGCCAAATCTCACGAGCAACCTGGGCAACCGTTCCCTCATCCCAATCCCGTAAAGGCAGTACGCCCAGATTGATTCCAAATAGCAGGATAGCCGCTAGGAATAACCCTAAGACCCACAGCCTTTCCACCCATCTGTCAGCTCCTCTAATCTTCTTTTTTGAACGACCCCACGCAAAAGTTTGACGATCCATATTTAACAAAGCCCGTGGTATTTAGCGGCAATCCAACTTCATTCCCTGCGATTTATCTAATTCAATCATCTGACTAAAATCACAAGGTAAGTTTCCATGTCCTTATGAAGTTTGCATAACTCTATAGAATAAAGCCGGATTTTCTATCTTAAAGTGACCGAGGAAAACTCTCGCCATGCCTGCTCTAACTCTGTAGGACAATCTCAGAGTTGGAAACACTCGCAGCGTTTAGACTCAGTTTTACAGCGGTTAGACGCTCGTTGCGTTCCGAATTATAAAATTTATACCAGTAGTGAGAGTCATACGGAAAGTTTTTTTAGTCATCTATCGGCACATTTAGCATCGCCACCATGCAAGTGTAACGCCGACTTACTCTGTTCGCGTAAGTGTTGCTAGCGTACGTGTTGCGGCTTTGTGAAGAGTGAGCGCACTCTTTAACGATTCGGCAAGGCGAGATAACTGGCTGCTGTGAGAAGCGGGGTATCTGAAGTGCTGGCTCACAGCTCAAATAGAATTGCGATCGCAACACTTTATCGTTAATCGCTAAAAGATGAAAACTAGCTGGATCTCCCAAGATGAATCCTGGCGGTTAATTTCAATCTGGCGAATAAATTCTCGAAAGTAGAATCGTCGCTCTGATTCTGACAAATCTAGCCAAAATTGTGAGATAGATACAGCCTGCGCGATCGCTTGTAAATCTACTGGCGGCAGACTCGCCATCTGCGATTGCAATTGAGAGATTTCTGTGCGTAGCTTGTAGGCGCGTAACTGGGCAGTTTCTGAATCTAGAATGCCATTCTCTGTAAGCGTCGGCAACTGAGCTAAGATATCTTGCTTCGCGGCAATTTCATGGGTAATCGTGCCCTTAATTCCACCCATATTGGGAACATTCACCGCCGCTACTGCGCGGGGTAAATCCTGGCAGATTCTCTCAATCGTTTGCTCCAATACTTCCTGATAAGAAATAGCCTTACATTTGGGCTGTTTAAAACACTTGGTTGGACGCAGATAAAGATATTCTCCCTGTTTGCGGGAAGCGGTGACGCGGGTAATCGTCATTGGCGACTGGCACTCTCCACAAACCACTAATCCCGCTAGAGAACGATTTGCACTAGCGGTACGAGGAGGCAAACGGCGGTTACGGCGCAGCAAGCGGTCAATTTGCGCGGCTTCTTCCCTAGATACGATGGCAGCATGGGTATCAGAAAGAATCTCACCATTTTTATACGCAGTGTCACCGCGATAGACTGGGTTCGTTAGCCAGCGTTGTCCAGTAGAAGCGGAAATTTTCTTGGCGTATTTCTTTTCTAGATACCGCACTGCACCACGTAAAGAACCATACAGCAGAAATTGTTCAAAAAAATCTTTGACGACCGGCGCGGCGCTGCGGTCTAGGATATAGCGGTCTTTACCTCGTCGGTAGCCGTAAGGAGCTTTTCCAGGCGCTGGCGAGGCTTTGAGCCGCCGCTGAGCGTGTCCTTGACGGATGCGATCGCTGCGCTGCCGACTCTGAATTTCTTGCAGCAGTTGCAGGGGTGTCTGATGATACGCAACTGATTCGGTAGTAATAATTTGAATGCCGAGGGATTCAAGATCGAGGATGCGATCGCATACTTCTTCCACCGAGTTTCCCAATTCTGCCAGTCGTCGGATTAATAAATAATTAGCGGGTTCTTCTTTACAATCTTCTAACAGCTGTCGTAGTTGTTGACGTTCCCCTAAATCTTGATAAACGCTATCTATTTCCCAACCCCACATCAAGGGATCGGGTGCAACTTCAAGCAACGGGTCAGTATAGGAATATGCAATGATTTTCATTGCAGAATTATGTACCAAGCTGCCAGGAGCAGCCTGAAGAGTTTAATTTTAGCTTGTGTAGGTAGGCTTCGTTTCTGTAGCCCCACGCTTCTATCGTGCAGACAGGTCTTCGCAATTCGCAGGATGCTCCCAAAGTGCCCTGATTAAGATTCATGGTTGACAGCTCATTCACCTAACTCAATGATGTTGCCATCAGGATCTTGAGTAAACAGCGCAGCGCGACCAGAAGCGCTCATTTGTAGGGGGTAGTTGTGAGCCATAAGCTTCTCCTTAGCAGCGTCTAAGTTGGCGACCAAGAAGGCTAAATGCCGATTCCGACCTAATTTTTCAGAATTGACTAAATCTGATGGTATAGAGTTGGCAACAATCAGGTGAATTTGAAACTCGCCGACTTGATACCATGCGCCGGGAAATTTCAGCACTCTATCCACCTTCGATAATCCCAACACGTTCCCGTAAAATTGCTCGGCTCGTTCCAAGTCAGAAACGAGAATGGCTGCATGGAGACATTGAGTAATCTGCATTGCTAGTTATACTTTTACCTGTAATCATACCATTTTTACCTGGAGGTCAACGAATTCCTTAGAACCAAAAAATAAATAAGAGAAATCGAGCGATCGCTTGATTTCTCTTACTTAAAGAACTGTCTACTTAAAACACATGACCGGAATCATCGTCTTCGCCTAAAGGGTATATAAACCTTCGGCTGTCATGCCAAATCGAACAACAGAAATTCCGTGCTATTTTTGGCTTCTATGGCTATCTGGTTTTCGTCACTGATTGCAGCGCCATCTCCAGCAGCCAGTGGCTTACCATTCAAACTGATATCGCCTTTGATAACTTGCAGCCAAGCATGGCGGTTAGGGTTGATTTGATAATTAACCTGCTGTCCAGCATCGAGCAAACTTGCGTAGAGATTGGCATCTTGGTGGATAGTAACCGAACCATCTCGACCATCTTGAGAAGCAATTAAACGGAGATTTCCGTGCTTTTCTTCAGCCGAATACATTTTCTGCTCGTATCTAGGTTTTAATCCCTTTTGATTAGGCGTAATCCAAATTTGCAGAAAATGCACTAAGTCAGTTTTAGAATGGTTATATTCACTGTGCGTAACTCCTGTACCAGCGCTCATAACTTGCACTTCACCCGGAAGAATAATGGAGCTGGTTCCCATGCTATCTTTATGCTCCAAAGCACCTTCTAGTACATAGGAAATAATTTCCATATCTCGATGAGAATGGGTTCCGAAGCCTTGGTTCGCTTGCACTCTATCTTCGTTAATTACGCGCAGAGTTTTAAATCCCATGTGCTGAGGATCGTAGTAGTTGGCGAAAGAGAATGAGTGATAAGAATTGAGCCAGCCATGATCGGCGTGTCCGCGTTCTTCTGCTTTCCGAATTGCAATCATTTTCATCTCCTATTTAACTTAAATGCCAGCGGCTAGAGCCTAGAGTTATCCTGGTTGTAGAAAGGCGATTTATTGCGTATCCCTTCGCAGACTAAGAAAATGGGATCTGTTGCCAGTTGGTGCAAGTAAAATTTATTTAGACAGGCTACGCTTTTGTCATGAAGAATACTAAACTTTACTGTGCGAACCATCACAAAACGGTGGATTTCTGGTGTACTTCCACTGGCATACTGCTACCTGTTTTTTGTCTTTCATTACAAACTTTACAGGGGGGGATTCCGTGTTTTGATGGGAACCATCGCCATAAGGTTGATTGTGAGATTGACCGCAACTGCACCAAAATTTAAGTACCCGATTCAAGCGCAAGCAGGATAGGTTTTTTATCAACAATAACGAGTTCACTCATTTTGCTTGTCCTTGGCTTTCTTGGGTGTCTTATTTTTGTATATTTATAGTTTAAAAAATGTAACCATAAAGTGTAAAGTATGCACTTTAAAGTAAGATAGTACCCAAAAAGATACTATGGAAGCTAAAAGCGAGAATTTTGAAAGGAAGACTTGTCCAGCAGAAACTACCTTAAAAGCAATTAGCGGACGCTGGAAGCTTTTGATTGTGGCAGAACTATGGTTAGGAGTTAAACGGTTTGGGGAACTGCAAAGAGGGCTGGAGGGAATCACTCAAAAGATGCTCACGCAGCAACTTAGAGAAATGGAAGAAGACGGAATTATCCATCGTCAGGTTTATCCGCAGATTCCCCCAAAAGTGGAATATTCTTTGACCCCTTTAGGAGAAAGTTTGAAACCGATTATTCAGGCAATGCACGAATTAGGCACGCAATTATAGAAATTATTGGCAGAAATTATTGGCGAGTATAGCGATGCTTCACCCCAATCGGAAAATATTCTGGATCGCCGGTGGGAGTTAAGGTAACTTGCGGCATTTGGTAGGTTGGGGGGACATAGTTTGCAAACTCGCTGTTGAGGCGTTGTAGCTGGGACAAAATTGAAGATGCGATCGCTTCCTGCTTGTCTTCACTGGCTTCCACTTGGGGCGCTAACTCCACAACCACCGACAGGAAGCGGTTTTTATCTGCATCTTCCTGAACCTGCATGACAAACTTACCCGTCACCCACTCTCGAATCCTGGGTTGTTCTAACCCCACCGTCACATTCTCCGGGTAAATATTTGCGCCGAAATAGGAAACCGTGAAATTAGACCGTCCAAACACATAAACAAACGGTAAGGGAGGAATTCCTCTTTGTGTAGCCCGCGCTGCCGGATTGAGTTCGGGTAGCCCTAACCCGGAGGTTTCGGGATGAGGAATGGCACTTTCACCTTGCAACGCCGCGACTGGATCGAAGTCCCATTCTGCTAAAAACTGGAGCATTTCATCGTAAGGGATTAAGCCTCCCGTATCGGAGATATGATAGCGGATCAGCGGAATCCCGTTATCGCCGGAAAACAGCAATGTGCCCTCGTGAACCTCAAAAAAGCGACTCAGTGGGTCATACTGTACCAGCGTTGGCAAGCGAGATTCCCCAAATAATGCCTTAGCAGCATCTGGATGTTCTGCCAGAAATCGACGGATGCGGATACTCAGCGGGGTTTCGTTGCCCAAGACGCCTGCATCGGCTGTCCCATAAAGCGAAGCTGAGTCATAACAAGGATTTTGAGAACCGACTCTTTCTCCGACAAGATTGCGCCATTCTTCGCTAAAGACTTCTCCCGCAAACACCATTTTGATGTGATATTGCTGCCACTCCACACCCCGCGCTATGCCACTATCAATAACATCCTTCAAAAATGGTGGATATCCCAGCAGCACCACTTGCTCAAATGCAGAACCCAGTTCTTGCACGACTCGAAATATCTCTTCTTTATTATTGCCAGGAGTAATCACTGTAATCGGGTATCCTTTACTGGCGAGATAGCGACAGCAGTTTGCTGTGTATATTCCCCCAACCCAAGTCCCTAAGGTAAAGCAGATGACAGCCAAGGTGCGGCGGGTATCAGCCTGAAAACTATCATGAAATATCTGTTCAAAGCGAATCGCGATTTGCAGTTCATCCGTGAGGAAACGAGGCCAAAATGTCGGCTTTCCCGTTGAACCGGAGGAAACAGCAATCGTATCGCACGCTTCTAATTGTCCATTGCGGCACAAGTCTGCAAGGGAGTGACGCAACAGGTAATTTTCTTTGGTAATGAAGGGAAGTTTTTGGAAATCTTCAAAAGTTTGTATCGAATCAGGATCGATACCTTGTTCCTTCACAAAAGCTTGGTAGGCGGGGACACTCGCAGAAACCTCGTGGAATAATTGCATCGTAGCGGCTTCTGGGGAGGTGCTGCGATACTGTTGCAGCCGCCACTGGAGGGGAGTACCCAGGAACGATTGAAAAGCGGTGAGTACCCGTTGACGTTGTTCTTCTAGCATTGTCCTCCCTCTCAGTTTTGTATTTAAGATCAGGCTAACGTAGGGAAGGCGATCGCTTTCAATCGCTTTCATCAATCGCATTACTTGGTAGAATCTCGGTCAATTTGTTATACCGTTACTGGATCTTCCACAGAATTGCCCCAGGTTAATCATGCCCCTCTATTGCACCAAAGGACACGAGAATCCCATTGATGGTCGCTTTTGCCAGCATTGTGGCGAACCGCTACCTGCTGTGGTGAGTAATACTGTTTTGCCGGGGATGACGCTGGGCGATCGCTATCGAATTGTGCGCGAATTGGGGCACGGTGGCTTTGGACGCACCTATTTGTCTGAAGACCTCAACCGCTTCAACGAACCCTGTGTTTTAAAGGAATTTGCCCCCAAGGTGCAAGGCACTTACGCTTTGCAAAAAGCTTCCGAACTATTTGAACGGGAAGCGGGTGTCCTTTACAAGCTGAAACACCCGCAAATTCCCAACTTTCGAGAGTTATTTCGGGTAAACCAGCGAGGGAACGGACGCCTGTTTTTAGTCCAAGACTATGTGGAAGGTCAAACCTATCGCGCGCTTCTCGAAAGTCGGAAACATCAAGGAGCGCGGTTTAGCGAGCCAGAGGTACGGCAGATCCTGCTGCAAATTTTACCAGTTCTAGAATATATCCATTCGATGGGGGTCATTCACCGCGATATTGCCCCAGATAACATGATTTCGCGAGCTTCTGACCAACTGCCCGTCTTGATTGACTTCGGTGGCGTCAAGGAAGTCGCAGCCACCGTAGAATCGGAGTTTAGCGAGACACCAGGGATGGAAACGGCGACCATCCATACTCGGTTAGGTAAGCCCGGATACGCCCCCGATGAACAGATGCAACGGGGAATTGTGTTTCCCCATAGCGATTTATATGCTTTGGCGGCAACGATGTTAGTGTTGCTCACGGGTAAACAGCCGCAAGAGCTAATCGACGATGGAACGCTTTTGTGGAACTGGCGGCGGGACGTGAACCTTAGCCCCGCTCTGGGGGCGGTGTTGGATAAAATGCTTTCACGACGACCGGGCGATCGCTATCAATCTGCCAGCGCTGTGTTACAAAGCCTTTCATCTGCCCACTCGCCTGCCCCAGCACCCGATCTTCCTCCCACTCAGCCACCCACCAAACCCCCGATGGCACCGACAATGGTGGTGGCTCGTGCCCAAATTCCCCCGCCCCCCAAGGCAATCGCCAACTCACCCCAGCCAATCGCCAACGCTACCCAGCCCATCCCAACCCCCAATCCATTACCGCCGCCAGCCCCCAAACCGCAATCTCCCTTTCTCGGTTTAGTGGGAAAAACTTTGGTCGTGTCGCTGCTGATTACGGGCGCGACTGGAATCGGCTGGTGGGCTGGCAATCTTTGGATACAATCACTGTCGAAGCCTGGGGAAGAAACCTCCGATGCCACACCGTCACCTAGTTCTTCGCCGCCCGTCGATCAAGAAAATCCTTCCTCGCAGTTTTCGCCTGCGGAACAGGCACGCAAGCAACAGCTGCGCGATCGCCGTCAAAGTCTCGGCGTTAACTACAATTTCTATGTCAACTGGGTGAATGAAGTTTTCTGGACTCAGAACCCCAATCAACGAGGGCGCACGCTGGGGAATGGGCCAGAAAATGAGCAATTACGAGAGCAATGGGATCGGATCGCAACTGAATTGCTCGATAAGCTAGATCAAGCGAAATTACCGGGCGCAGCCAGACAGCGTTTGGGAAGCTATGGTGCAGCGGATCGCGATCGCTGGAAAGGGCAAGTCAACCAGCGAAACCTGAGCAGTCGCGCCCTCTACGATCTCGCAGATGTGGTATTTTTCCAAGTATTCCCAGAACAGCGGGGCAGAGATTTTCTCAATCAGCCAGTCGGTCAAATCTGGCACGCGATCGCTGGGGAGAAAGTCAAAGCAGTGCAATCTCAAGAGGCGCTGGAAACAATTCGCTTTGCTTCAGGGGCAGTGGGCAAACGAGTCAGCGGCACCCTCCAACCAGGAGAAGGAAAAGCCTACATCGGCAACTTTGCCCAAAATCAATTATTAGCAGTTAACTTTACGGGGAGTTCAAAACTGCGGCTTTCCCTTTACCCCCCAACCAGTACATTTCCCCCAATCCTCGAAGACTCCACCGAAAAAACTTGGTCGGGAACCCTGCCTCAATCAGGCTACTACGAATTCATCGTTGTTTCCGAAGCTTCCCAGCCCGTTGATTATCAACTTGATATCGGCGTGGAAAACCCTCCGGCTCCCTCACCTGAATCGGCTGAAACGACCACTGCTTCTCCTGAACCGGCACAAACAACCACTCCTTCCCCCTAAATGAAACCCCTTACCTCTTTGGGGGAGAGTAAGGGGTGGGGTTCAGATAAAAAGCTCGGATAACGTCTACAGCCGTACCTGCGGCAAATTGCTGCGGGGATTGAAGGTGCGGCTCTCCCGGATTTTCTCGTAATATTCTCGTTCCGTAGAACTGAGTTCTTTCGGCGTCACAATCAAAATCTTTACCAGCTGATCGGAACGTCCGCCTTTAGGATTGGGCCAACCTTTACCGCGCAACCGCAGAGATTGTCCCGAACGGACACCAGGGGGAACGTTGACAGTGACAGAACCATCCGGCGTCGGCACTTCCACGGGTGCCCCCAACACGGCTTCATCTGGCGTTACCGGCACTTCGCAGACGAGATTATCACCATCGAATTGGAAGAACGAGTGGGGCAGCAGCTCCACGGTTAAGTACAAGTCACCCCGCTGCTGAGTATAGGGGCTGACTGAACCTTTGCCTTTGACGCGAATTCGACTGCCCTGTTTCGTACCCGGAGGAATCCGAACGTCAATGGCTTCATTGCCTAAATCTAAACGCTTCTGGACGCCATGAAAAGCCTCGGATAGGCTGAGTTTGATGACCGCTTCTCGATCGGCGGCTGCGGCGGCTTGCGGATCGAAGCCAGAATACCCGCCAAAGTCTGTATACCCAGTGGGGCCTGTAGAAGTGCGATAAGTCGTGCGGCGTCCAGCACGGCTGCCAGAACGGGCACTGGCACCCCCTAAACCGCCCAGGAGATCGTTGACAAATTCATCAAAACTGCCGTACTGACTAAAGTCAAAGTCGCCAAAATCAACGTTCACTCCGCCTGGATAGGGTGACGCTCCTTCCCCGACTTGTTTCCAGTACTGTCCGAACTGATCGTACTTTTTACGTTTTTCTGGGTCGGATAGCACTTCGTAGGCTTCGCTGACTTCCTTGAAGCGAGCTTCAGCTTCTTTGTTGCCAGGGTTCATGTCGGGGTGGTACTTTCGTGCCAGTCGCCGGTAGACTTTTTTGATTTCATCGGCACTGGCGGTTTTAGTAACTCCCAGGATGGCGTAATAGTCTTTAAAATCGGTCGCAGCCATCAACCTCCCTCCTCTCGTCTAAATATTTAGTTTAAGTTTTATTTTTTACCTTCTCAGAGATAGGGTATCAAATCAGTCAATGGATATAAGTTCGGCTTTTCCTCACTGATGCGATCGCGATTTCCGTACTTGTCGCTGAGTAACGAATTAAACGATCGAGTCCATCAGCTAGGGTGGGCGGAGCGTCTACCAGTTGGCGATGCATCTGTAAAATAACTTCTTCCGGGACTTGGCGCAGTCTTAATCGATTTCTTTCTAGACATTCCTGCACTGGCGTATCCAGCCACAAGCCGGTAATGTGGGTAAAACCGCGATCGCGAGAAGTAGCGATCGCTTCCCGGCGATGTTTACGAGCCGCATTCGTCGCGTCGAAAATCGCTTGTCTATTCTCCTCAACTGCTTGCCTGAATTGGCGCTGTACTTCGCTCCACACCAACAGCCACGACCCTTGAATCGCTTCATCCCCGAACAGTTGTTCCCGGATCGCGTCTGTGGCAATCAGCCGATGCTGAGGCCATTCTGCTACGAGCTGTTGTGCTAGAGAAGATTTGCCGCTACCGGGCAACCCAATTAGGAGAATTAATCGAGTCATGTTTCGGTGTTGGGAGTGGGTAATTAGAGTTTTGAGTTTTGAGTTAAAGAGAGTTCTTTAATTCAAAACCCAAATTCAAACGCGAGAATCGCGTCTCTACTTCAACTTTTTCCCAATTAGCAACTCCCGGTACTAATTTCCACCCTAAATGACGGTTCCATCGGGAATCACGGCATTTTTCAGTACCACAACAATCCCGCTACGGATGTAGAAACCTTCGCTTTCGCGGTTGGCTTCTTCCACCCTGTCTTTATTAATGATTTGCACATTGCAACCAATGTGAGCGTTTTTGTCAATGATAGCGCGGCGAATCCGGGTGTCCGAACCAATTCCCAAGGGAACTTTACCGTCTTCACAGTGAGCTTGTCGTTCGGCGAAGGGTTGGTATAAGTCGGCACCCATGACGAGGGAGTCTTCAATTAAGGAACCCGATTCAATGCGCGATCGCACTCCCAAAACTGAATGCTCAATCCGGCATTCTTTCAGGATGCAGCCTTCCCCAATTATCGACTCGGTGATTTGGCAATCTAACAGCTTACTGGGCGGTAAGTAACGAGCGCGAGTGTAAATCGGAGCATCCTCATCGTAGAAACTAAAAGGCGGCTGCGGTTGTCTGGTGAGAGCCAAGTTCGCCTCGTAGAACGACTCCATCGTTCCAATATCTTCCCAGTAGTCATTAAATAAATAAGCTTGAACGTTATAATCCTGCGCCGAAGCGGGGATAATCTCCTTACCAAAATCGGTTCGCTCTTGGTTAGTTTGCAGCAGATGCATCAGCACGTCTTTTTTGAAGACATAAATCCCCATTGAGGCGATGTAGGGATTTTTCTTCGCTTGTTCCGCACTCAATCCCAGCGTTGTCGTATCGACCTGCATCTTTTTGAGAGCATCGCCTTTAGGCTTTTCGCTGAAATCTATCACCCGTCCGGTATCATCGATTTTCATTAAGCCGAAATCGGACGCCCGTCGCTCATCCATTGGCACAACGGAGAGGGTGATATCGGCATTAGTGTCGCGGTGGCGTTGCACGAACTGGCGATAGTCCATGCGGTAGAGATGATCTCCTGACAAAATCAGGTACTCATCAACATCCCACTCATCCAACAGCCAGAGATACTGACGGACAGCATCGGCAGTGCCTTGGAACCAGTTGGGGTTTTCTGGCGTTTGCTGGGCGGCTAGCACCTCCACAAACCCTTCTGTGAACCCTGCGAAACTGTAGGCGCGGGCAATATGGCGGTTGAGGGAAGCTGAGTTGAATTGGGTCAGAACGTAGATTTTGTAAATTTCTGAGTTAATGCAATTACTGACTGGAATATCGATTAGGCGATACTTTCCTGCCAGAGGCACGGCTGGCTTCGCTCGCAACTTGGTCAGCGGGTAAAGGCGGGTGCCAGCGCCACCTCCGAGAATAATGCTTAGAACTTTTTTCACTTCAAACCTCTCGATTGCCAGTCAACTCCCAAAACCAGTGTCGGACGGTCTGGAGCAGTTGGCAAGGGGGGGAGGGGGAATCGATGTTAGGGGTTATGGATAATTCGGAAAAAGTTTCAAGGAATCAGTGTTGAGTTTTGAATTAAAGCACTCTTTTTTATTCAAAACTCAAAATTCAAAACTCAACACGCTCATTTCCCACCGCCCTATTGCAGTGCCATTTCCATCAAAATTTTCTGGGCACTTTGTTCTCTTTCCTTGTCACCGGGGTGGCGTTGGATGTAACGACCATCTGGTTGTAAATCCCAAGCGTGACGGTTATCGGCGAGCATAATTCCTAAGATTTCTTGTAAATCTTTAGAAATTTCGGGATCTTCTATTGGCGCGATCGCTTCTACTCGTCGATCCAAGTTGCGGCGCATCCAATCAGCACTGCCGATATAAACTTCCTCACTGCCAGCATTTTGAAAGTAAAAAATCCGCGAGTGTTCTAGATAACGCCCGACAACACTAATCGTCCGGATATTTTCACTGACTCCTTCCACACCGGGTCGCAGACAGCAAATTCCGCGGATAATCAAATCGATTTTTACCCCAGCGATGCTAGCTTCGTAAAGCGAGGCAATGAGTTGGGGATCTGTCAGTGAATTCATCTTGGCGACAATTCGACCGCTTTTGCCATGATGGCAATGTTCTATCTCGCGGCGGATCAAGCTCAAAAAGCGATCGCGGCAGTTCACCGGCGACACCAACAACTTGCGGTAAGACCGTTGCCGCGAGTAACCCGTCAAGTAATTAAACAAATCCGTCAAATCCGCCCCCAAGTCTTCACGGCAGCTTAATAGCCCCACATCTGTATAAATCCGAGCGGTTTTGGGATTATAGTTCCCCGTGCCGATGTGGACATACCGGCGAATTTGGTTTTCTTCTCGGCGTACCACCAAAACCACTTTGGTATGCGTCTTTAAACCCACCAACCCATAGACCACATGAACGCCCGCTTGTTCTAACTTGCGTGCCCAGTTGATATTGTTCTCTTCATCAAAACGGGCTTTTAGTTCCACCAGAACCGCTACTTGCTTGCCATGCTCAGCCGCTGTAATTAGGGCATTGAGAATCGGCGAGTCCCCAGATGTTCGGTAGAGAGTCATTTTAATCGCCAGCACATTTGGATCGATTGCCGCTTGGGTAATGAAGCGCTGTACCGTTCCTCCAAAAGATTGATAAGGATGGTGAACCATCAAATCTGCGGTGCGAATGACCGAGAAAATATCTTCTCCCTCATCCAAATCTCCTTCACTGAGCCGCCGCAGGCGTGGGGGTATCCCTGGCGTCCACACAGGGTCTTTCAGTTCCGGGAGTGGCAATTGCATGAAGTACATCAAGTCTGCCAGCCCCAATAGCCCGTCCACCTCGTAAACATCCCGCTCCAACAGCCCCAGTTCCCGCATCAGCATCCCTTTCATGGATTCGGGCATTGAAGCTTGAATTTCCATCCGTACCGCCGAACCACCCACCCGACGCTTACGCAGTTCTTGCTCAATCGCTAGCATCAGATCGTCGGCTTCATCTTCTTCCACCTCCAAATCTGCATTACGAGTGATTCGGAAGGGGTGATATTCCTGGATATTCATCCCCGGAAACAGTGACTCTAGATTATGAGCAATTACCTGTTCTAGGGGCACACCCATCCAAATCAGGCGTTCATTCCGGAATCGTTCCTCTTCGAGTCCAGACGACCGACTTCCCAGCCCGGACTCCAACCGTAAGGGCAAAAATCGAGGTAAAACTTTTGGGACTTTCACTCTAGCAAACAGTTCTTCCCCCGTATCTGGGTCTTTCACCACCACAGCCAGATTCAGACTGAGGTTAGACATATAGGGAAAAGGATGGCTGGGATCGACGGCTAAGGGGGTCAGAACTGGGAAAATTTGCTCTTCAAAATAGTTTTGCAGGTAAGCCCGCTGTTCCTGGTTCAGATCCACGTAGTCTAGAAGATGAATGCCTTGCGCGGTCATCAAGGGTCGCAATGCTTTCTCAAAGTGTTGATGCTGTTGTGCTACCAGAGGTCGCGCTGCCAAGCTAATCTCTTCTAGCTGGTCGCTTGGCGTCCGACCATCGGGCGTCAGCTGGCTCACTTTTGCTTCCACCTGTTGCTTAAGAGCAGCAACGCGCACCATGAAGTATTCGTCGAAGTTGGCACTAAAAATCCCCATGAATTTCAGGCGTTCTAGCAGCGGCGTCCGAGGATCGATCGCTTCATGCAAAACTCGATTGTTAAACTCCAACCAGCTGAGTTCGCGGTTGAAATAGTACTGCGGATGGTTTAGGTCAATATTATGGTGTGTTGCTGCGGTCTTTTTCGCTTTTGACATAATTCTAATGGCAGTCAGGCTGGCAGGTATTCATTGTTACTTGCAACACCAACCAGTGAATTCCATCTGAATTGATCGCAGATTCGCGCTGATTGTTTTAGCACTCATTTTTAAAATGCGCTTATCTTAATTCTGGCTGTGTTATTAATTCATCGTATCCTGACTTAGATGACCCAAAACCTATCTACAGAAAGGCGTTAAATATCATGACCTCATGCAAAAGCGATAGGTTTATGCTCTCAAGGCAGGCTCCGGGCGAGCGATCGCTACTCCCTCCTTTAACTGGATACTTCACCCGCACGGGTTGCCAAGCCTCTGCCCATCTGACGATAGCGATTCGATGAGTCTTATTAACCAAATACCTCATCTTCCCTTCCCCGCCACCACTCACCCAGATTCATCAAGTCCTGATGAATATCTCCTAATTCTTGAACATATTCCTCTGGTGAGATAGTCGGGCGGCGTTCTTGGAGTTTTTTTAGCCGCAATTGCACTAATAGCCAAGGCTTGGAAATGCTATCTGTGGCTTCAATGTATTGGGCTAGTTCTTTGCTATCCATGATTTATCTAGTGGGAATTTATCTTCTTTAAAGATACAGGCAGCCGAAGTTTACAGATAATAAAAAAACAACCACTACTAACGTGGCTGTTTTCCAGATGATTAAATTTGATGTAACTGAAACATCAGCTGTTATTTAAGCAGCAGCCGATAAATTTTGGGCAACAAAGTCCCAGTTGATCAAGTGGTCAACAAAGTTCTGCATGAAGTTGGGACGACTATTCTGGTAATCCAGATAGTAGGCGTGTTCCCAAACATCCATTGTTAGCAAGGGAGTTTGCCCGTAGGCAATCGGGTTTTCTGCGTTCGGAGACTTAGTTACTTTTAGGGTATCGCCATCCTTGATTAGCCAAGCCCAACCACTACCGAATTGAGTGCCTCCGGCATTTTTGAACTCTTCTTTGAATTTGTCAAGGCTACCGAAGCTGGCGTTAATTTTTTCCGCTAGTTCGCCACTCGGATTGCCGCCTCCATTTGGCTTGATGCCATTCCAATAGAAGGTATGATTCCATACCTGAGCAGCGTTGTTGAATACAGCAGCTTTGTCTGATGCTTTGTAGGTTGCCTTGATGATTTCTTCAAGCGACTTGTCGGCTAGTTCTGTGTCCTTAACTAGATTGTTGAGAGTGTTCACGTAAGCAGCGTGATGCTTGCCGTAATGGAACTCAAGTGTCCGCGCCGACATACCTGACGACTCTAAAGCGTCTTGATCGTAAGGTAAAGGGGGTAATTCAAATGCCATTGTGTTCAATCCTCTGCTAACTGCTTTCTAGCTTAAAACTAAGGGAGAAGTTTTTTCTTCTTAAGGATCTAAGTCTCGTCCGATCGAGGTTGCGATCGCTAGCGATATAAAACTTAACCACTGGATTGTACCTTAAAAGTCGAGAGACAGCCAAAATCAACGCTTTGTGCCAATTTAGGCTGTACTCTCCACTAATTTCTCCCTGGTGCATCTACCCAAAGGGATAATTAATGGCGATCGCTCAAAACTCCTCTAACCATTTCGATTGCCGCTGCTGGAGTATTGGCAATCAAAATAGAGTCTTCAGACAAGCTTTGGAAAAAAGCTTTACTTTCTGGATGATTCGTTAATAAAATCACTTTTTTATGGTTCTTCAAAGCTAAGGCAATTTCCGAAGCGGTTCCTGCACCCATGCCGCAGGCAATCACAACATCAGAAGAAAGGACATTAATATTATTTCTCGCATTTCCCATATCGGTAACAATTGCAATATCTACGGCATCAGAAACCGTGCTGGTATCGTTAGTGGGAAGAACGCCAATTGTTAAACCATTAGCAAATTTTGCTCCTTTACTCGCCGCATCCATCACACCAGCATTTCTGCCGCCAGTCAGCAAAACCCATCCCTCTTGGGCGATGAATTGACCGAGTTTATAAGCGTTTTCTAAGTCAGTTTCTGTGGCGTTGGCTCCTGGTCCCATAACGCCAATTAGGGTTTTTTTCATGGCAAGCTGACCTTACTCCTAAGCGTTGAAATTTTTAACGCCGAGGTACGCAGAGTTTTACGCAAAGGTACGCAAAGTAATAGAAGTGCAATAAATTAGCATTTTCCTCAGCGTATCTTTGCGATCGCCTTTGCGTTCTTTATCTTCAAAAAACTTACTCAAACCTACAGAGAACCAACAATCATTCCAGCCAGTAAAACAAAACCAATCCAAACATTTTGGCGAAAAGTTTCCCCATATACTGGCGTTGGGATATCTTTCCGGCTGAGGCGAGAATATTGCCAAATCCAAGCTAAGGTTGCCAAACTCAAAGCGATCCAAAAGCTAAGCTTTAGATCCATCACAATTCCCAGCCATTCAAGCAAAATAACCGTGCCAGTAAAGAAGACACCAACAGCTTCAGCCGCATAATTGCCAAAAAATAAAGCGCTGGAATTAATGCCAATCCGCCGGTCATCTTCCCGATCTGACATGGCATAAACGGTGTCAAATCCAAGTGTCCAGAGTACCGTCGCGCCCCATAAAATCCAGGTGGGTTCTTCTAGCTTGGCAGTTACAGCAGTCCAGCTAATCAGCACGCCAAAACCCCAAGCAATCGACAGCACTAGCTGAGGCACTGGAAACACCCGCTTGGCGGTGGGATAGAAAATAATTACGGGAACTGCCGCCACGCACAACCAGAAAGTAAGGGAATTAAGGTAGAGTGCGAGAACCCCAGCGCAACTCATCGCTACCAAGGCAACGACGATGCCAGTTTTGACCGACAAAGCGCGAGAGGCGAGGGGACGCGATCGCGTTCTTTCTACTTGCGGATCGATATCCCGATCCCACAAATCATTGACGACGCACCCGGCAGCACTGGTCGCTAAAGTACCCAGTACAATCACGCCTACCAGCGGTAACGGTGGCTTTCCTGCTGCTGCCAGAAAGACCGCCCAGAGTGCCGGAATCATCAATATCAGGCGTCCTGCTGGCTTATCCCATCTCAAAAGCCGGACGACTGTCAGCCAGGTGGGTTCTGTTTCTTTGTGTTCTTGCTGGGTCAGCATGGTCTAGAAAAATGAGTATCCAGAAATATCATTAATCACATCTTTATCCCCTATAGAATATCCTTATTCATCAAATCTCGGCTGGTTCTGCAACCCTGGATACATCGAAATGGTCAATTTAGTTGCCAACGCTAAAGATAATTCTGCGGGTGTTTCAACTCCTAGCATGGATCGAGATCGGATTCTCGCTGCGATTGACTTAGGTACCAATTCCCTGCACATGGTGGTCGTGCAAATTCAACCCAAGCTGCCTGCTTTTTCGATTATTGCCAGAGAAAAAGACACGGTGAGACTGGGCGATCGCGATAAAAAGACGGGCAATCTGACGCCAGCGGCAATGGAACGAGCGATCGCAGCCCTGCGCCGCTTCCAGGGAATTGCCAAAAGTCTTAACGCTGAACAAATAATCGCCGTGGCAACCAGTGCGGTAAGAGAAGCCCCCAACGGGCGAGACTTTTTAAAACAAGTAGAATCAGACTTAGGCTTATCTGTCAACCTGGTTTCCGGTCAAGAAGAAGCCCGGAGAATTTACTTAGGCGTGCTGTCGGGAATGGAATTAAATAACCATCCCCACATCATTATTGACATTGGCGGCGGTTCGACCGAGTTAATTTTAGGGGATAGTCACGAACCGCGATCGCTCAGCAGCACTAAAGTCGGTGCAGTCCGACTAACCGCAGAATTTATTACCACCGATCCCATCAGCAATGGCGAATTTCAGTCCCTACAAGCTTATGTGCGCGGACAGCTAGAACGAGCCGTTGATGAATTGCGGGCAGTTCTCCAACCAGGGGAACAGCCGCGTTTAGTGGGAACGTCCGGGACGATTGAGACGCTGGTGACGATACACGCGCGAGAAAAACTAGGTACTAACCCCTTTTCGCTAAATGGCTACCAGCTGAGTCTTAATGACTTGAGAGACTTAGTGAATCGCTTGCGAAGGCTCAATTACTTAGAACGAGCCGCCATACCAGGAATGTCAGAGCGGCGGTCAGAAATTATTGTTGCCGGGGCGGTTATTTTACAAGAAGCGATGACGCTGCTAGGCGCTGAATTGCTAACGGTCTGCGAACGGAGTCTCCGGGAAGGAGTGATCGTCGATTGGATGCTCGCTCACGGCTTAATCGAAGACAAGCTGCGCTACCAAAGTTCTGTACGCGAGCGTAATGTAATCAAAACCGCCCGCAAATACGGTGTCAACCTGGAATACTCTCAGCGAGTTGCAGAATTCGCCCTTAGCTTATTTGACCAAACCCAAGGCATCCTCCACCATTGGGGTTCAGAAGAACGGGAACTACTGTGGGCAGCCGCAATTTTACACAATTGCGGACACCATATCAGTCATTCTTCCCACCACAAACACTCTTTTTACTTAATTCGCAATGGTGAACTTTTAGGCTATACGGAAGCCGAAATTGATGTAATTGCGAATTTAGCCCGCTATCACCGCAAGAGTGCGCCGAGGAAAAAGCACGAGAACTATCAAAATCTGCCGACTAAACAGCACCGACAGATCGTTGCTCAGTTGAGTGCCTTGCTCAGATTAGCAGTTGCTCTTGACCGGAGACAAATTGGTGCAATTCGGCAAGTGCAGTGCGAATACAACGCAGAAACGAAAGAACTTCAGCTTCACCTAAAGCCAACTCAGCTCGATGATGATTGTGCCTTAGAAATCTGGAGTTTAGATTATAAAAAAGACGTTTTTGAGGCAGAGTACGGCATTAAACTACTGCCAGTTTTGAATGCTATTGCTGTTCCAATTAGCCAATAGCTCAATAAAGAGCTTTTCGAGCAATCGTCAAAAATCAAAAGTCTGCGTCTCAAATAACACGGAATCTTCAAGCTTTGAAACGATCTGGCAAATAAAATCCCGGCTCTAAAATTTCCAGTTACTCAGCTAAGGGAGGAAAGAGAATACTACTTCATATAGCTACAACAAAGCCGTTTACTGCCGCCATTGAGCCGGGGTTGAGGAATCTGATGTGTAACGTCACAAAAAGAAAGCGATATTAAGATGCGATCGCTCTGAGGAAGGGTAGAATATCTACCCTTCGCAGCTCAAATCACTTCATAGAATTCATCGTCAATAGTCGCGATCGCTCTTGGTGAAGCAGCATCACCTATCTGCATCATGAGTTGTTGCAATTCATTACCAAGCGACTTGATCTCATCATAATTCCCTTGAGCGATCGCTTTCTCCAAATTCTTTAATAGTCCTTCGATTTGCCTTTTCTGGGCGGCAAGCACTTGCTCTACCAAGTTATTCGTCAAATTAAAAAGAACCCGATAAGCATCATTCATCTTGGTAAAATCTCCAGTCTTGAAATCTGAGTTATCGTTGGAGGTTAGTTTCAAAGAGTAACTTTTAAGTTTTTGTCCCTCATTTTTACGAGCTTCTATCAAGTTCGCCATGTCAATCTTTTGGCGAAGTATGCGATCGGCTTCAGCATTGCGTTCTGCATCTCTCACCATACTCTCCACTTCAGTTGCAGGGATAGTGGCAGCGCCGATAATGCTAATTAATTGCTCTTTTCCGGTGCTTATTTCTTTGGCATAAACATTCAGAATACCATTGGCATCAAGGTCGAAAGTTACTTGAATTTCTGTTCTCTCCAAAGAAAGCCCATCTAATCGAAGAATCCCCAAACTCTGGTTATCTTTAGCGAATTCTCGTTCACCCCTTAAAATATTTATTTCTACACTGGTTTGCCCATAAGTTGCAGTATAAAACTTTTGAGATTTGATGACAGGAATATTACTATGACGGGAGATAATTTTTGTCATAGTACCCTCTATAGTTTCGATTCCCAAAGATAAAGGAGTGACATCCCTCATGCAATAAATGGAATTGTCTCTTCTGGCTACTTTCCCCTGAATAGCAGCCCCAATTGCTACAGCCTCGTCCGGGTTAATGCTTTTCAAGGGTTCTTGATTCGTCACCTCCTGCACTAAGTCTTGGACAACCGGAATGCAGCTAGAACCACCAACCAGGACAACAACATTAATGTCACTAAGGCTTAGTTTCGCCTGTTTAATTACTTGTTCGATGTTAAGGCGACAGCGAGCTAAAAGCTCAGAACACATTTCTTCAAATTCAGCTCTAGTAAGGGTAGCGTTGAGATGTTTTGGCCCATCTGGGGTGGCTGTAATAAAGGGTAGGTCAACTTCTGTTTGCGTAAGGAGGGAAAGCTCTATTTTTGCTTTTTCGGCTGCTTCTGTAAGCCGTTGGGAAGCCTGTATATTTTGGCGTAAGTCGAGACCTTCTTGACTTTGAAATTGGTTGGTCAGCCAATCGATAATTTTTTGGTCGAAGTTGTTACCACCAAGATCGGGGTCGCTACGGCTAGCCAAAACTTCAAATACACCATCACCTACTTCCAGAATGCTAATATCTAACGTGCTACCGCCTAAGTCAAAGACGAGGATAGTTTCGTTATTTTTCTTATCTAGTTCGTAGGCAAGGCAAGCAGCAGTCGGTTCGTTGATGACGCGGAGGATTTCTAAATTCTCTAATCTGCCAGCCTCTTTGGTGGCTTGACGTTGAAAATCGTTGAAGTAGGCAGGAACAGTAATAACCGCTTGAGTTACTTCTTCCCCCAAATATTTGCTGGCATCATCGACAAGTTTACGCAGAATTTGGGCAGAAACTTCTTCAGGGGTAAATTCTTTGCCTATACGATGACAGTTGATTTTAATGCCGCCATTGTTATCGGGTAGAACTTGATAAGAAACTTTATCTACTGCGTTGATGACTTCGTCGTATTTGCGTCCAATAAAGCGTTTAACAGCGTAAAAGCTGTTTTCTGGCTGCATCCCTGCGTTACGTTTGGCAATTCCACCAACCAATTTGTCCCCGTTCTTAGTGTAAACTACAACACAAGGAGTGAGGCGGAATCCTTCAGCGTTGGTGATGACGATGGGTTGCTTACCATCCATCACTGCAATACAAGAATTTGTCGCACCTAAACTAATTCCAGCTACCTTTCCCATGATGCTCAATGTCTAAAGGTGGCTTGAGCTTAACAGCGGTTTAAAAAATAGTAGGTTCGGTTATACCTCCAAGGCGAGTTCTCATTTCCGTACCTTAGAGGGAATTCTTTTTTATTAGTTTCGCTCTAAAGTAGAATTCAGCATTCTCATCAGTCTGCTAACTTTTACCCAAAAAGTTATACAATCGAAACTCCGCCTCGCAGTTCTAGTCGAAATAAAAATATTTGGCAGCTATCTTAACAGTAAAGCTTAGTTTAGTTAACTCATTTTGCTCAAGGTTACTCTATCAAGGCGATCGCCTCCACTGCTTCTAGGCTAATTTTGCTGAAAGCGATCGCTAGAATGCCATTGATAATCCACTAGCGATCGCGCTGTTCCTTAGGGTAGAAGTTGGAATCAGCCGTAAAAGTTATCTTTATAGATAAGTACCATACAGGAAGCTCTTATCAGAAATTCTGCCGGCTAAAAAATAGCAGTATCCCTTACCGAGTTTTTATAGATAAAGTATCAAGGTAGGCAGAAAGTTTTAAATTAACTTTGTCACCATTTAAATAAATTTAACAAATGACCTTTTCAATAAAATACGGCTCGGCTTCCTAGACCTAAAAAAAACATAAAAATCAATTTGTAAAACTAGCTTCAGTATTCATATAAAATTTTAGTAAAATAACCGATTGTTCAATATTTTAGCAACGCTGAAGTCTTAATTTGCGATGAAAACACTATATACACTTTTTACCAAAGAACGGAGCGAAGTTCAGACAGAGATCGATAAGGCAACTAGCCCGGAGCAGGTCGTTAAGCTGGTTCAAAAGCGACTCGATAATATTCAGAGCAGTTATGTTGGCGAGTTAAGCGTCGCTCAGGTACGTCTGGCTTCTTTATTCCTGGACACTTTGCGGCAGTCCTTGGGGACTCTCACCGCTGCCAATGAGGCGATTTCGGAGCCAGAGCCTCAGCAGAGTGCTAACCCAGCCAGAAAGGTTTCTCCCAAAACCATAATCCTGAAAGTGCTACAGGGACTCATCTGCATAGGCATTTTAGATTCTCTATTCTCCTTGGCTTCAGATGCACCAGGAGCTTGGATGGATATCTTGCTGGTGTCTCTGCTGGTTGGACTAGAAGTGGTGTTCCAAATCGATAAACGCGATCGCGCCAATCATTCAGTTTCTCTTCAACCTGTAGAAGCGCCCCAGCCGATCGTCCGGGTCGATAGCCAAGTCTTTCTAGACAACCTGACCGATGCCCTGAACACCATTGATTTGGCAGTCGCCCGGACTCAGGAAGTAAAAAAACCGCTGGATGCTAGTGGAATAGAAGAGCTACCAGAACTGTTGAATCTGCTTCAGAGACTCATGGGTGCGTCAATTCTAGAGAAACCCCAGATGTCGCTTCAACTCACCAAATTGCTGCCACAGATTTTAATGGAGCAGGGAATTCGGGTTCAGATTTACCAAGGGGACGATACGCATCGCGAGTATTTTGATTTCGAGCCAAGTATCGATCCTGCCGCGAAAGAGTCTGTAACGATAACTCCCGCTTTGTTTAAAGGCGATCGCCTGCTCCGACGCGGTCGAGTTATTGAGCCAGCATACTCCGAGGCTAGGGAGTAAGATGTCTTGTCATCGTGGCTGTTTGTAGTCGCATCTTCATTTAGATAGTATTTCCCTTTTTTCTTAGCCTCCTTTTTCAAGGGGGGTTGGGGGGATCAAAACTCTCATTTACATGGTTGATTAGCGGAAAGTATAAAAATGGAAGTTTTAGAAACTATCGGATTCGATCTGGGGCACGGTGAAACCGCTGTCGCTCAGGCGAGAGTGGAGAGCATCGAGCCGCCAGGGATGCTTGAAGTTAATAATAAAAAAGTTCAAATCACAGCACTAGCTTGGCATCCCGATATCGGTTATCTGATTGGAGAACAAGCATTAATCCAAGCTGGCGTTACTCAGCTCAAAATCGCTTTCAAACAAAAACCAAATACTGACCCAACTTATCGGGAAACAATCAGCAAGTTTCTAGAAACTTACTACCGCCTTTTGAAAGAAAGTAAACAGATTGAAGGTGGAGAAACTAGCCAATTTTACGTCGGATGCCCTTCAGGATGGTCTGTTGACGAACGAGAAGAATACCAAAAGTTACTGAAGGAATCTGGTATTCCTTTAGTCAGCGTTGTCCCAGAGTCGCGGGCGGCTTTCATGCAAGCTAAGGAAGCCGGGAAGCTTTCTTATGACAAACTTAAATCGTCGGTGCTAATTGTTGATATTGGCTCTTCAACGACAGATTTCACTCTGGTTAAAAGTTTGCACGAAATCCCGATAGATTTCGGAAGTAATGCGCTGGGAGCTTCTCTAATCGATAAAGCAATTTTTGCCCAGACTCTCGCTAACCACGAGGAAAAAGCATTACTCGAACGAGTATTCGAGGCATATCCTCATCACCAAGCGCGTTGCGAACTTGCTTGCCGCAAAGCGAAGGAAGATTACTTTTCTAACGAACAGGTATACAGCAATCCACAATCCTTTGCACGCGGCTTTGAGTCGATCAACGAACAGATTTACTTTGTGCCTCAAGTTAATAAAGCGGTTATGGATGAAATCTTGAACCAACCTTTGCCAGAATTGGGTGGCAAGAGTTGGCTTCATTCCTTCAGGGAAGCAGTAAACGAGGCGAAAGAAAGGCTGGATCAACAAGGCTTTGTACCGCAACTTTTGCTGATGACTGGGGGTGCATCCCGGATGAAATTTACGCGCCAAATTTGCGAGGAAATATTCCCGGAACCGGACACTCAAGTTCGCCCCGATCCAGAACCCGAACGCTGCATTGCCTTGGGTCTAGCACGGGTAGGAAGATGGGATCTGCGTGCTGCTGCTTTTAAAGAAGAGGTCAATACACTATTTGACTCAAAGAAGTTAAAACACCTGGTCAAAAAACATATTCCAGAGTTAATCGAATTGCTGGCTAAGCCACTATCAGAGGGGCTGATTGAAAGCACAATTCAACCAAGTTTAAAAAACTGGCAAAACAACAAAATACGCACTTTGGCTGATTTGGAAGAGTCTATGAAAAAGCAGGCGGAGCAGTGGATTGAAAGTCCTGGCGCTCGGCAAATCGTCAATACTCAATGCGCCACTTGGTTTAACAGCAAGATCCAACCAGAATTAGCTGAAGAAACCGACCCGATTTGCCAAAAGTTTCAGATACCCAGAAGTAGCTTGAGGTTTGAGGAAAGTATCGACCCTGATGTCGTTAGTCCTGACCTATCGATTGGCGACACTATTCTTGCCGAAACGGTAGGATTTATCGTCAATGTGGTGATTGGTGGAGGGACTGTTGGTAGCATCATCGCTCTAATTTTAACTGGACATTTGACCTGGCCCATCGTGCTAATCTATGGTGCCTCAGTTCTTGCCGCAGGAGTGGAGATCACCCGCAGTAAAACCCAAGAAGCAATTAAGACAAAGGTAGATGTTCCGAGTTGGACTCGTTCTCTTCTTTTGAGCGATAGCAAGATCGACTCTACCTGCGAGCAAATGAAACCTGAGTTAGAGAAGGTTTTCAGACAACAACTAACAGAGAATCAGGAAGCTTTTGACGAACTGATTGGGAAAGTTGGGCAAGAATTGAAAAAAGCTCTAAATACCAAGGCGGAAGAGGCAGTAATTCTCATTCAGTAGGGATGCGATCGCTCTTTCCTCGCTGCTTATGGCTGATTGGGTGAGAGCGATCGCTACAATATTACTGACAATCCATTGGGAGAAGTCTTGTGTCAGCTAGTTCGGGACTTTGAGAGGAAACGGTTATGACAAGAGAACTAGAAGCTAACCGACAGAGTTTGTACGAGACGGACTACCTGAAATGGATTCAAACTACTGTAGAAAAGTTGCGGGTTGGAGACTACCCTAATATCGAATGGGAAAATCTAATCGAAGAAATCGAGGACATGGGACGAAGTGAGCGCCGGAGTCTAAAGAGTAATCTTATTATTGTCCTGACTCACTTACTTAAATGGCAATTTCAGCCAGAGAAAAGAAGCGGTAGCTGGAAAGGTAGTATCGTTGAGCATCGCAGACGCATTCGTGAAGCTCTAAAAGATTCTCCCAGCCTCAAGCCTTATCTTGAAGAAGTCTTTGCTGAATCTTATGCAGATGCAGTTGAACAGGCGAGTGCTGAAACTGAACTGCTATTAGAGATATTTCCGCAATTATGTCCCTATACATCCACAAAAGTTTTAGATTCTAACTTTTTGCCAGAATAAGCGATCGCCTTCCCTTCTGACTGAAGATAGCGATCGCGCTACTCATTCAGGCTAATTAACCTGAGTTCGGGATAAGGAAGGGACAAGCGAGTAAGCTAAAAGTCATCACACAACAGCTTTACAGGCTCGTCCCATGCTTAGTCTAGAAGAACTTTTTTGCTCTGTCGATGA